>JBPCWB010000184.1:0-14309 GCA_051009955.1 Hyphomicrobiaceae bacterium
GAATGGTCGGATCTCCGCGATATTCCGATATGCGTGGTCCCCAATTCTCAGGCAGCGGATATTCCGTTTTGATGTCTCCGGTCGGCTTTGGCTTGGCCCCTTGCTGCTCGTCGTAGACAAGTTGCTCAAAAACCGTGCCTGGCGGCAGCCGCTGCCCGCAGGCCGAAAGCAGAAGACAGCACAACAGCACCGCAGGCACCAAGTGCATCCGGTTCAGTATGAATTGGCAAACTTGCAGGTCATCGCGGCTTGAGTGTGCCCGACCATCCATCACTGCACTCGCTTGAATACTGAAGAATCAGAAAAACAAGGTGGGATGCGATACGGTTCCGAGCTTGCACAAATGATTTAGGGTGATTCGCGCACTCTAACTACCGATTGGGATTCGACGGTGCTGCATTGTGCGCAGACCTTTGCGCGGCTGGTGGACTAAGGTCCGGCCAATTCGCCGAATGGTTCGGACTAAAGTCGTAGATTTCAGTGCTTTAGGTTTTACGGCTGAGTCGTTTGACATACTATCGATAGAGATGAAGTGTCGTTCTCTGGTCTCAGTGCGTACGAAAAAGCCATGTCGTCTACCTTGTTGAATATACAGCACTTGGACGGCCCAATCGTCGGCGCCGAGCCTAGTCCGGCCGAGCTGCCAAGCTCTCCGGTTTGCTCGAACGACATCACCCTCTCATTCATGCGCGAACATCGTGTCTATCCTTATTTTGAAGGCGAGGACGGCCTGCTTGTCGCCATGTGTGACGTGTCTGACAGCTATGCGATCCACGCCATTGAGTTGGCCACAGGACATCGCGTCATTGGTCGCGCCGTGTCCTCCGAGACGATCGAGAGCGCTTTGGCGAGGTGGACGCGCAGCCAGGACCAGGAAAGAGATGTTCAGGCTGAAGTTCCGCGCAGTGACGCTACGATCGAGGAAGATGTCGAACATCTCAAGGATCTGGCGCTGGAGACACCCGTCGTCCAGATGGTCAACGACCTGCTGCTTGACGCCATCTACGCCCGCGCTACTGACATTCACATCGAACCGTTTGAGTACGAGTTGGCCATACGCCTACGCGTAGATGGCCTGTTGCGTACTGTCACCGCGCCGCCGTTGAACATGGCAAAGGCCATCATATCTCGCCTCAAGATCCTGTCCGGCCTCGATATCGCCGAACGCCGCCTGCCTCAGGACGGACGCACCAAACTCAAGATCAGCGGCCGCCAGATCGACCTGCGCGTGGCAACGATGCCCACGATCCACGGCGAGGCCATGGCGATCCGCTTGCTCGACAATGCCCGTCGCGTTTTGGACCTGGGGCAGCTCGGGTTCTCCGCCAACTCCCGTGATGCTCTGACCAAGCAACTCTCGTTGCCCTATGGCATGATCCTGGTCACGGGACCAACCGGCAGCGGCAAGACGACAACCCTCGCGACTGCGTTGTCGATGCTCAACGACAGGCGCCGCAAGATCCTGACGATTGAAGATCCCATCGAATACGAGCTCGACGGAGTCAACCAGACGCAAGTCAAACCAGCCATCGGCCTGACGTTCGCCAACGCCCTGCGCGCGTTCCTGCGGCATGACCCGGATGTCATCATGGTGGGGGAGATGCGCGATACCGAAACCGCCAGCATCGGAGTTCACGCTGCGCTCACGGGCCATTTGGTTCTGACCACGCTCCACACAAACAGTGCTCCTTCGGCCATCACGCGGCTGCTGGACATGGGTATTGACGGCTTCCTGTTGGCGTCGTCTTTGCGCTGTATCGTCGGGCAACGACTTGTGCGGAAGATCTGCAAATTCTGCCGCCGGCCCGACTCCGATTTGGCCGAACACGATCCAGATGCCGCGCGCGGATTGAGTGAGATTGGTGTCGATCCGCACCGGCCGCATTGGACTGCGCCGGGTTGCGACAAGTGTATGGGGACCGGTTACGCTGATCGCGTCGCCATTACCGAGGTGCTTCTCCTGGACGCCAACGTTCGCAACCTGATCAAGCCAGGCGTCGCGCCCGATGACCTCGACCGCGCGGCAGCTGACGCGGGCATGAAAACGATGTGGCAGGACGGGTTGATGAAATGTCTTGATGGATTGACGACGATTCAGGAAGTCAGACGTGTGGCCTTTGCCGGCCAATGATTGATGCATTGCAGTTCTGGTAATGTGACACCGCGATATGAGCACGCGCTACTATTATGATGCTGTGAACGGTGCTGGCGAACGCCAGAGCGGTGAGCTGATTGCGGCCAGCCCCGAAGCCGTCACCGAACAGCTTCTCAAAGTCGGCAGCTATGCCATTGACATTCGCGAGGCCGGCGCGAACGCGGATGGCGGTATCCGGCAGGTCAGTGGACAATTCCGAAAACGCATTTCGCGCACCCAAATTACCGGTCTCATTCGCGAACTCAGTATGGTCCTCAGTGCCGGAGTACAATTGTCCGTGGCGCTGGAATTGCTGGCCACCGATGCCCAGTCCAAGCACGTAGCCGCTCTGGCGCGGGCCCTGGATGCGTCGCTGGCCGACGGCACATCATTCCATGAAGCCTTGGCAGCACACCCAGAACACTTCGATGCCTATGTCGTCAGCATGGTTCAAGTTGGCGAAGCCAGCGGAACGCTGCCTTCGACACTGGAGCAGGTTGCCGACGCGCGCGAGCATGAACAGCGCTTGCGCAGCAAGGTCCTTTCAGCCGTACTGTACCCATTTTTCCTGATCGTGACGGCAATCTTGGCGGTTGTTATTCTGCTTACGATCGTCGTACCGCGATTCAAGGTCATGATCGCGAACGTCAAGGCGGACGTGCCCATCGAAACACAAGTCGTGATCGGGCTGTCTGACTGGGTTGTCGCGCATGGCGCGACGACCGCTCTGATTCTGGCGATCGCCATAGCTGCGCTTATACCAATGCTCAGGCTGCGGTCTGTTCGGCGATTTCTCGATCTTGTGTTTCTGTCCATTCCCGGCCTTGGCCACTTGTTGCGGCTCAACTTTGCGATCCAGTTTTTCAGAAGCATGGCGACATTGCTGGGTTGCGGCGTCGAGCTGCCTCAAAGCCTTCGGCTCACGAAAGACATCTTCCAGCATCGCCAGTTAGGGGCGGTGATTGATGAGTCCTATCGCGCCCTGCGCGCGGGACAAGACTTCACCCAGCCGTTGGCCGCGTCGGGACTCTTCCCGCCGGTTGCGATGAGCCTCATTCGCGTCGGTCACGAGACGAGTGCGCTGGCCAACGCATCGCACCGCATTGCGATGATGCTCGAAGAGAAACTCGAAGTTGCGCTGCGGCGCACATTCCTCGTTCTGGAACCGGCGATCATACTGCTCGTCAGCGTGTTTGTCGCCGGCGTCATCATCTCCATCGTCGGCGCGGTCATCAGCGTCAACGAACTGGTGATCTAGGCCGTGGCGAGACAGGTCGAGAGGCGGGAGCGTGATTGAATTTGGTCTTGGTTACAGAGCCGCGTTACGTGTTGAGAATGTAGAGTCATGAGAGATTCAATTTCCAAAGAGCCCGCACGAGCTGTTGCATTCGACCGGGACAAGGCAGAGCGTCGACGCGGTCAATCCGGCTTTACGTTGGTCGAGCTGCTCGTGGTCATGACCATTCTTGTATTGCTGGCTGGCATCGTTGCGCCTCGAGTGATGGGTTATCTCGGCAGTTCCAGATTGAAGGCGGCCAAGGTTCAAATCGAGAGCATCGCAACGTCGCTTGAACTCTATCGACTTGATATCGGGCGCTATCCAAGCAGTGAAGAAGGTCTGGTCGCTTTGGTGCGAAATCCAGCCAACGTCAGAAACTGGAACGGCCCCTATCTCAAGAGCAATTCGGTGCCACTGGACCCGTGGGGCATCTCTTATATCTACCGCGCACCCGGCCGGCACGGTGCGTTCGATATCTATTCCTTGGGAGCCGATGGAAAGCAAAGTGGTGAAGGGGAGAACCAGGACATCACCAGTTGGTAGCGTGGTGAGCACGATGTCCAGAAGACGTCGGGCGGCGCAACATCAGGCTGGGTTCACGGTCATCGAGTTGCTGGTCGTCGTGACGATACTCGCTCTCGCCGGCCTCGCGACGAGCGGCTTGCTGCGCACCAGCAGCGGCACAACCGACGTCAAGGCATCTGCTCAGTTGATTGCTTCGCGCCTCAGAACGGTGCGTATCGCCGCCATTCGAGATCGCGTCGACCGCCGGGCCACATTCGACCTCGCGCGCCGAATACTTAGCGCGAATGATGGCCGGCCCGGCCTGCAATTTGACCGCGCTATCCACTTCGAAGTCACCGCCGCTCTTGCAGAACGCGGCTCGCCGGCACACTCAGGCATCCGCTTCTTTCCGAACGGCAGCTCAACCGGGGCAACGATCAAACTCAGTGCAGGGAACAGCACCCATGAAGTCCGTGTCAATTGGCTCACTGGTCGGGTTGTCGCAAAACAACTCCAGTGACCCCGACGCGGCTGCGTCGAGGGGATTTACGTTACTTGAAGCGCTTGTTGGATTGACGATCTTCGCCGTCGCGATGTCAGCACTGTTTGCGGCTTACGCCAATGCTGTTCGAGTTTCCCACCACGCCGAGACCCATACGCAGGCACAGATCCTGGCTCAGTCGCTTCTGGCCGAGGCAACGGCAATGCGCGACCGTGTCCCGGTTTCACGGCGAGGCAGGACAAGAAATCTGGCCTGGACGTTAGTGGTCCGGCCTGCCGCCGGCCCGTTGGCTGTGCGGAACGCCGCGCACAGCGGGGGTCTTTACCACATCACTGTTCACGTGAGACGTTCCGGGCGCAGCGCAATAAAACTTGAGACCCTACTGTGGGTTGGTGAGAAATCATGACGGCGCACGACAGACATCGAGATGACGCGCTGCAGGATCAGCAAGCTGGATTCACCATAATCGAGTTGCTGACCTCACTCACGATCCTCGCCCTGGTGCTCGCTCTGCTGGGCTCCAGCGTGTTTTCGTTCGCCGGTAGCTGGGAGCGGCAGACGCAGCGGCTGCAGCAAACAGATCTTGCCCAGCGCAGTCTGTCTCTCATCCGCAATGACCTGCGCTCGCTCATTCGGTTTACAACGACCCGCGACGACAAGTCGACAACCATCGCCTTTGTCGGTACACCAAAGTCGCTTCGCTTCGTAACACTCGCGCCGGGACGACCGACGCGGCCCGACATCGTAGCGGTCAATTATCTGACGCAGCGCGGTCAGACCGGGAAGCGTTTGGTACGCCGCGCGGCAAAATTCGATCCGCAGACACCACTGGGTGGTAATCAGCAGGGTCGACCCGTTGTCATCCTTGACGACATGGCAGACATGCGTTTCGCCTACCGCGCTGGCAACCGGCGCAACGACGCCTGGCTCGATTCGTGGCCCAAGCCGGATGACGTACCCAAACTTATTCGTTTGCGTTTTCGGCCGGCACCTGGCCAGCCCATCATCTCGGCGGTCATGCGCGTCCACACTTCGGCTGAGCAGATCTGCCTGCTCTCGCGCGACGCACCATGCACCATGGAACAGAGCGTTGCGGCCGCTGCGCCTCAACCAGGCTCTGGAGGCCGCCGATGACCAGGCCGACGCAAGCAGCTGGTGAGAGCGGCATGGTTCTGGTGGCCGTGCTCTGGATCGTCGCATTGTTGAGTTTGCTGGTCTCGGCCCACAACACGTCTGTGCGGACAGCTGTTACGGTGACGTCGGCAGAGTTCGCGCTTGCCCGACTCGAGACAATTGCCGATGCCGGTATTGAGTTGGCAGCTGCCAAATTGCAGGCCGCCGACGCTGATCGCTGGATCGCCGACGGCCGGCTCTACCAAGTGCGGTTCGCAAACGCCGTCATGCGACTACGCATTCGCGACACAAATGGATTGCTCAATCTCAACCGAGCGGATGGGCCGGTTATGGTTGCCGTCCTGCGTGCACTGACGTCGTCCGAGCGGCAGGCGAAACAAATCCACGATCACATCATTTCGCGACGCGAGCAGGCCGTGGCCCGTACAGCGCGCTCTGCCACAGGCGTAGACGCGAACCGCACCAAGGCGTCAGGCAATGTTCGAGCACTGGCCTTGCAGGATCTCAATCAGCTCCTCGATGCTCCGGGCGTCGACCTGGGACTTCTACAAACGCTCAGACGTTTTGTAACCGTTCACAGCGCCAGCAAAGGCATCAATCCGGATGTTGCGCCGCGCGGGCTTTTGCGCATTCTTCCGGGAGTGGGCGAGCAACAAGCTGACACACTGATGGACGCTCGCAACACTCAGACTTCGGGATTGTCTGCGGAGACCGCTCAACCCGCTTCGTCGAACATCTTCGTATCGAAGGAAGGTCCCGCTTTCCGAGTCTCCATCGAAGTGCAAGACAAGCAATTCAAGAAGCCTCTGGCAACTTCTGCCGTCATCATGATCGTCGACAATGCGCGCCAGCCGTTTCACATCATCAGCCGGCAACCCTTCGCCACCTCATCTTAAATCGGATCTCGCATCTTAATCTCATGACCGACGCAGCCAAACATCGACACAAGAGCCGGATCGGCAACTGGTACGATCGCTGGCTCATGGCGCTGGCAAGAGTTGCGACGCGTAATGGATCGAAGGCGCGCAAACGCCACGTGATGCTCCTGAAAAGCGGGCGCGGCTTCCGCCTGTTTCACATTCGCAAGTCGAAACAGAAAGAGATCAAATCCGGCGATGGGGGGGACGGCGGACGAACCGATGATCTGACCGTCGTCAAGCGAACCCTCCGCAGGGCCTGGCTCTCGAAACTTCCGGTCGTTCTGCGTCTCGACAATGATCAAGTTCTGGCACGAACGCTGACGCTGCCTACCGGCGTCAAAGACGTCATGGAACCGGTCTTGCGCAATCAACTGCAGCGCATCGCGCCATGGCCGGCGCAAGACACGTTGTTCGGATATTCGGTTCTGGCTGCGGCAGACGGCGCAAAGCAAACATCCGTCAGAGTTGTTGCCGCACATCGCCCCGCTATCGAGGCGCTCAAAAAGGCCATCACCACATCCGGCATGCGGCTGTTGGCCATCGACCATACATCGGATGCCGGGGAAACGACAACGCTCTACGACCGCACGTGGGACGAGCGCGCGGCGACGGCGCGGCGCCTGGGCCGGCTGCTCGGGCTGACACTACTCATTGCGCTGTGTGTCTGCGCCGCCGGGTTCTATGAGTATGCCATGAAACGCCAGCTCCTTGGCAAACTGGACGGCGCACTTGCCACGGTCCAGTCTCGCCTTTCTGATCGCCAGGGCCAACAAGAACGCAGTCTCGACGAAGACAATCAGCAGCGCCTGGTGCTCAACCGAAAAATGAACGAACCTCCGTCCATTAACTTCTTAGCCGAACTCAGCAAGACGCTTCCGGACTCGACCTGGGTCGAGAGCCTCACGCTCAACAAGCGCGAATTCATTATCGTGGGCTACTCTCAAGATGCGGCATCACTGATCAGTCTCATCGAAAAGTCCGAGCACTTCCGCCACGCGAAATTCAACGCACCAACCCAAAACATCGGCGACGATGGCAGCGAGCAGTTCTCAATCTCGGCAACCGTCCTCGGGGCAACCGGCGGAGACGCGCGACAATGACAAGCAGCCGCCAAGAAGCCGCCTTTGCCGTTCTGCTGCTGCTCGCAAGCCTCCTGGCCATGATCGGGATTGCGGCCAGCGGCTTTGTTCTCGCCGATACGGTGGGGGCAACGATCGAACAGCGCAAGGCGCAACTCGCGGACAGTCGGCAAACTGCAGCCCGTTTCACGAGTGATCGCCAACGCCGCCTGGCTGCTGCATCTCATCTGCGCACGGTCGACGCCCTCCTTCCGGCATTGACGACCGGTGTCGCCGGGGCCCGGCTGCAAAGCCGAGTGACCGCGCTGATCACCACACATGCCGGCAAAGTGCAAAGTGCCCGCGTCCTCGATTCCGACACGAACGAACATCCGACCAGGATTGCTGTCGAGGTCACATTTGAATCGCCGATCCGAGGTCTCCGAGACGTGCTATTGGCGACGGAGCGCGATACCCCGTTTATCTTCGTTGATCGCCTCAGCGTCCGCCGGTTGGCCAATGTTACGCCCCGGCAGAAACGCGGCGCGCAGTCGCGAGAACCTATGCTGACGACGACCATGCGGGTTACAAGCTTCATGCTGAACCAACGCAAACCTGCAACCAAAAGGTAGCCATGCGTCTGACGTTTCTAGTTCTGATCGCAGCGGGGTTGGCTGGCTTCCTATGGCTCGACAACACGTCGAACCAAGGCGGCGCGAAACAGCTGTTGGCTTGGTTCAATCAGCACGTGTTTGCGCCGGCAGACTCGTCTCGGGAGATGACGCGGACGTCGCCGCAGTCCGCACGCACCACGCACAAGGCCGCCTTTCGGCCCGCCTCGGCAGCGCCGGCCGCAATCCCATTCGGTCGCATCGTGGAAGCCGACATCGAGGAAATCGTTTCGCGGCCGCTGTTTTCGAAATCGCGACGCCCGCCACCACCGGTCAAGCCGCCGCCTCGGCCTGCCCCGCCCAAAAAAGTCAAGGTGGACCGAGCTCCACCCATGCGCCTCTTGCTTGTTGGGGTTATCTCGGCCGCCAACGGCGGCAGCATCGCCTTGCTGCGCGAACGCCGAACCCGGAAGGAATACAAAGCCAAGGTTGGAGATACGGTAAGTGGGTGGAAAGTCGAACGCATTGAGCTTGGACTAGTCAACGTCCGCCACAAACGATGGAACCGGAAACTGAGGCTCCATAAACGATAATTCACCCGCGCAATCGATGGGCCCGGCGCCAATGCACAGTCCCATCTGAGCTACTTGAACTTGAAATTGCCATTGACGATCGCAATGGTTTCCTTTTCGTCTGACTTCTTTTTCCCCGGTTCATCCGCAACTTCGGGGGACTCGTAGTCGCCCTTGGTTTCGACCGGCGGCAACAGCGGTGCCGGGGGCTTCGGCTTGGGGTCCACCACGGCCTCAGCCGCGGCGAATGCCCGCCCGGCCGACGGACGCCTCGTCTCAACGGCGCTGCCATAGTGCTTCGTCAGTTCGTCCAGGTCGACGTCCTGCAACCCGCTTGGATCGGATTGGCCGCTGAGTTCTGCTTGGGCTCTGGCCTGTGGTGTCGACGTTGGTTCAGCAGCGTTCTTCCCAGCAAGATCAAGCAAGGCGAAATACATCGGCGTGGTGAGCAGCACCTCGTCGTCTGATTCAAGCGACTCTCTCCGATAGATGCAGTTGAAGGCAGCGCCGACGTTCAAACACTGCCTGACAACATCGATGTCACTTTCATCAACGGCAGACGTATCAACGCCAAGTGAGAATCCGTCGTCCGAGGAAACGGAGCGGACATAAGCCAACACCCGGGCGGCGTGGCCGGGTGAATCCGGCGCCAAGGCAAGCGCGAGAACCTTGGCCAAATCCGGCCGGCTGGCGGCTGACGATTGAGTCGACGCAGGCGAGCTGACGACGGGTGCCCGAATACCCATCACCTTCGGGCGCAGCACAAGCGCTCCCAGTAGGCCTGATGCGATCACCAGAAGATCGATCGCGGAGGCAATACCGGCGGCCAACATCGCCAACTTGTTGCTGTCGAGAAATGCATTTGTTGTGACGACGAAACGATGCGCTTTGTCATCACGCTCGCGCTCCAGCGCATCAATGCTCGTCGTTATGGCCGCCGTCTGACTTGGCAACAACGCCGACCACACCAGACAATTCCTCGCCAACTGCACCTGCGTGTCAAAGTTTGCTCGATCTGCGGATGCGGATGCCGTATCACCCTGAAGACACTTGTCGGCAAGCTGGCGGCGCCCGGCATTCAGCGAAAACAAACGGGCCGACGCCGTTCGCAGCGCTGACGCACTGCATTGCCCTGGCGCGCCGCCGGCGAGCGTCGGCGGCAGAGAGCCGAGGAAGTCGGCAGCGGCACGACACTGCGCTTCCAAAGTCGACACGCTGGTCTGCGACGGGGCTTGCTCAACTTGCGTGCGGGCTTGAGCGAGCGAACGCACTTGCTTACTCGCAGTATTCTTGAACCGCTCGTAGCTGGACTCGCCGCCCTCTTGCCCGCGTGCCCGTTTGAGGCCCTCCAGCCTCAGTGTCAGGTCGCTCCGCGATCGCTCCAGCAAACTCTGCTGTTGAATGGCCGCATCGACATTCGCATTGGCCTTGCCTTCCTGGGCCACGGCAAGATCAAGCTCAACTTGCAGGCGCTTGCGGCCACTCTCGAGATCGATCAACTCATTCTGAAGCTGCCGAAACGTCGGCCCCCGCCCGGCCTTTCTTGTAACGCCGAGGCCCTCCTCCTCCGCTTCCAATTCGAACCGCTTAATGGCCAGCTTCCGTTCCATCTCGCCGATCTGGTTCCGCAGATCAGTGGCCGTGACCTGCGCGGCTGACAGACGGGCGCGCGCGTCCTTCACCCGGGCGCGAAGAACGCCGGCGCTTCGATTGACTCCAACAATCTCTGCCTCAGCCTTGTGGATCTGAGCGCGTCCACGCGAAATCTCCGCCCGTCGCGCATCTGCCTGTGAACTCAAGATCTGATCAATCTTGCCGGGAACCGCATCGAGTTTCGCCCGAATTGCATCGAGTTCGGCCGCGTAGGACTTCCACTCCGGAGATAAAAAGAGACCCTTCCGGCGCTGCGCCTGCGCCTTGGTGGACAGATCGGAGATTTCGTTCAAGACGCCAATCACCGCTGTCTGCGCTCGTAGATCAGCGATCCGGCGGCGCTCATCTTCAGGCAGAATTTTCGAGAACAATGCGTCGAATGAGAAGAAGATCGATGTAAGAAGGCACGCCAAAAGCATCGACAATGGAATGATATTGTTCGCGGCGATCGCGGTCGCCCGCAGCAGGTATCTGACAAGAACCCGTCCGTACCGAAGCGCAATCAGACCAACCAGTATGGAAGCGAAGAGAGCCGCCAATCCATTCTCTAATGTGTCCTGGCGCGAACTCGGCTCAGACAAAAATGGTATGACACCAAAGCTAAAGACTATGGCATTGAGAGCCAGGAGCAAACCGCTGAAGATCAGCAGCAGTTCAACGAATGACGTCGCTGTCACGCCTTGTGAACGCAGCGCAGCGTCAGTTTCCTCCGACTTCGCAAAATCTTCGACCAGCCGAACACCAATCAACCACGCCAGAACGAGCAGAACACCTTGGATACCGAACGTCACCATTAGCGACAGGATTTCCTCGCCGGTGAAGTTCTGCATCCCGAGCCAGGTCGTCCAGCCGGACGCAACCGACAGAACAAGACTGGTGACGCTAAGAACCAGCAGTTGCCAGTAGCTGTAGACTCTCGCCATGGGACGTCAGGACCCTACTTGAACGGGCACGTCGTAACCGGACCCTGAGTGCAACACTATGACAACACGCTGGTAGATCCCAGCAACAACGGCTTGCCGGCATCGACCGGGCCTGCAGCCCATGGTTGCATTTTGATGACTGATTTGCATTATGGTATTATTTCAGCAAACATTCCAATATTCAAACACACCCGGTGCTGTTTTTGCCTCGCGGTCCCGTGCCGGTACTACCCATACAACGCTGTTGACCAGAATGGCATGCCGTGATGGTCGACGGCAAAGCTCCAGCGCGGCCGGATGTCTTTGCCATGGCTTTGCAATCATCGCGCCAATTAACCCAGTCTCGTATTGACTCGATCGGGTCGCCCCCGTGGCTGACCAACGGCGTCCGAATTCAGACTGATGACAATCACTTAGCCAATTCGCTGAAGAGTCTAGAGAAACCGGGCTATTCTGCGCGGTCATCTCGACGGCGCGCCGAGCCGAGATGACCAGACGTCAGGCTGCTCGGGCCACTGTTGAGAGCACCAGCGCGTGCGAACGACACGCAGCCGCTCCCGTCTCAATTTCTTGAGCCTTGTTCTTGCAACATTGTGCAGTCGCGGACGGTATCAATTTGCAATGGCCGTCATCTGATCCGACCGCTTCGCCAGCAAAAATGCGTTTGCCATTTAAACTGATCGGTTCGGCTATATTCTGATTTATCGCTTGCAGAACCTTAGCACTTATATATACCTTAGGTTATAGCCTTTCAGGTGCACATTCAGACCTTTGATATGACACGTCGATTGCGTCGTTAAAGTCATAGTTGTGGACGAGGGGACTCCGGTGCCGATACGCGTAGCAATCGTTGAAGATCAGTCTGTTTACCGTGCCGGATTATGCCATATCATTTCAAGTTCAAATGCCTGTGAGCTCGTCGGCGAAGGATCGAACCGCGAGGACGCGTTGAGGCTGGCCAGCGAGCGTAGTCCTGAGGTCATGCTACTCGATGGTGAGATGCCGGGCGGCAGCATCGATATCCTACGCACAGTCACCACCAAAGCGCGCAACATGCGAACAGTATTGTTATCCAATTCCGGCAACGAAAAGGCGTTGACCGAAGCCTTCCAGGCCGGCGCCCGTGGCTATGTCGATCGCAGCGTCAAGCGCGACCAGCTCATTGACATCGTCGGCAGCGTACACCGCGGACAAATGTATATGGAGCCATCATTGGCCAGTTTGTTGCTGACCAATAAGTTTGACCGCATTTCTACGAAGGACACGCTGTTAGCTTCGTTGACCGTTCGCGAAGAAAAGATTCTGAAGGAAGTGGCCAGGGGCCAGACGAACAAGGAAATCGCCCGCGCGCAGGGCCTCGCCGAGAAGACGGTCAAGCATTACATGACCAGCATTCTGCAGAAGCTGCAAGCACGCAACCGTGTTGAGGCGGCCTTGATTGCGCGCGAGCAATTCGGCTGGTCTTAGCCGTCACATCCCGCCAGGCATCGATCTGAACAGCGGACCTTCCCCCTTCACAAGTTGCTTTAAAATAAGGCCGATAAGGCATTGGAATGCTGTGCTACGCCGCGCAACATTTACCATGTTGAGATGATTTTCCGGCGATTGGCGCGCGCGGCCTAAACACGAATGGGCGGCTGCGCCGAACGCACCCGCCCATTGGAGAGATTCGAGAACGTTTTAGTGAACGGCCGGTGCGGCGCCGTTCATTGTATCACTTTGATCTTCGCCGACTTCAGCTTTGGTCTCCGCGGCAGGCGCCGCTGCATTTTCGGCCTGGCCGAGCGTCCGCACTTCCGGTCCATTCTCAGATCGAACCCGGAAATAGACCGTCTTGTCCTTGAACTCGCCTTTCCGAAGCCCCGTCAGCAACGGCGCAAGAAATCGCTGTGGTCCGACAACATCGATGATCCAATAGTTGTCACCGCTCTTCCAGTCCTTGGGCGCCAAATCAATCGTCTCCGCGACTTTCTCCGTCAATCGCGCGTGAACCTCATCAGAGACCTGCGCCCAGATGATGAGGGCAACCGGGATGGTGCTGCCGGAGCCTTCCTTGCGCACTTCGGCGACCCGGAACTGGTTATTGACCAGTGGTGGCACCAGGCGTTTGTGCAATTCCGACAGTGGCACATGTTTGTGATGCTGGCTTTGCATCATCACGGTAACCAGGTTCCCGAAGTTGGCCGCCAGCAAGCGGCTTTGCATCAGCTCCTGCTGCTCTTTCGAGATCCCCGTTGGCCGCACTGGCCGGCTATCCAATTCGGATGTCGTAGCGTCCACATCCGTTTCGGTAACATCAGGTTCAGCCATGTGTTCCTCCAATATGCTCAAAGAGCGTCAATATCCCGGAATTCCTAATCACAAATACTCGATGCGAATATTGTGCCACTCAAATCAAATGCCGCGCAGTTTCGCGCCCGGCGTTTTGATTCAATCAAATATACCCATTGGTTCAGTATGGATGCGCGGTCCTTTCGGTCAATACGGACTTACGTTGGAACGCCCAAACGCCCGTCAGGCGGCGGGCGATCGCGAACCGCACCCTCCCGGAGACCAAATAGTTCAGACCTTAGTCTGACGCAATCCAACGACCTAGGTCGGGATACGAGCCGCACCATGGTGCGATAAAACAGGCAGACCTCCGACGGTAGCTAGCTGCGGGCGGTCATGATTTTCTGTCGTTCAAGTGTGGAGTCACGCGCGTCAACACAACTGGGTTCGTTATCAACGGGAATCCATCAGTGCGCAGAAATATCGCCTTAGGGAGTTTCCAGAATGGTCGCCTTCACCAAACATGACCTTCAGTTCATCCTGGACGGGATCGTCGTTTCACAGACACATGCCGATCTGACAAACACTGTCGCCGGCAATGCATGGTCGGTCGCCGATCTCGAGACCAGCCGCCAGATCCTGCTGAGCCTGATCCCGAACTCCCTCGAACCGATCGGCATGCGGACGATCTCGGGTGAATTGAACAATCTGGTCATTGGTCAGTCGGAATTTGGTGCGACCGGCGAAT
>JBPCWB010000185.1:0-7308 GCA_051009955.1 Hyphomicrobiaceae bacterium
GCCGTCGTACTCACCGGCCATGGCGGGCTCGACAAACTTGTCTATCGCGAGGATTGGCCGGTCCCGACTCCCGGTCCCGGCGAGTTGCTTGTTCAAGTTCGCGCCTGCGGTCTCAATAACACCGATGTCAACACGCGAACGGCCTGGTACTCGAAGGGAGTCCAAGAACCTACGTCGGGTGAGGGCACGGACGAGGCCGATACGCACGATGCCACCTGGGGTGGTGCAGCAATTACCTTCCCACGCATTCAAGGGGCTGACGTTTGTGGAGTCGTCGTGTCCGTCGGCCAAGGTGCCAGCCCGGATCTCATCGGTCAGCGCGTGATGATCGACACCTGGTTGCGCGACTGGGACGACCCTCTCAATCTTGATAAATGCGGATACTTCGGCTCCGAGTGCAACGGCGGATTCGCGCAGTACACCACGGTCGACCAACGCCAGGCTCATGCAATCGACACGGTATTGAGTGACGCCGAAGTCGCCACGTTTGCAACTTCCTACGTCACGGCGGAGAACATGCTGAATCGTGCCAACGTTGGCGCAGACGACATTGTTCTCATACCTGGTGCGTCGGGAGGTGTCGGATCAGCATTGATCCAGTTGGCTAATCGCAGAGGCGCACAATCGGTTGCAATGGCAAGCGAAGACAAGCACGACAGCGTCAGTCAGGTTGGAGCCGACGCCGTGCTGCCACGAGCACCGATTGATCTCAAGGCAGCCTTGCGCGAACGCATCGGGCGCGACACGGTCACCGTCGTCGCCGACGTTGTCGGCGGGAACTATTGGCCGGCCCTTATTGACGTTCTGGCCCGCGGCGGCCGCTACACGTGCTCAGGTGCCATTGCAGGTCCGATGGTTGAGTTTGACCTGCGCACATTTTATCTGCGGGATCTCACCCTGACCGGCGCCACTGTCGTGCCTCCGGGCGTCTTCGCGGAACTGGTCGGCTACATCGAGCGTGCTGAGATCAAGCCACTCCTGGCCGCAACCTATCCACTGGCCCAGCTCCGTGCCGCACAGCAGGCCTTTATCGAAAAGCAGCACGTTGGCAACATTGTCGTCTGCATTGACGAAGCAGCGTCGGTCTCCAACTGATGCCGGTCGCCAATCGGTTGGCTAAGCCGACGAACGTGGTAAGCTCGAACAGCATCAAGGGAGGCATGACCATGGACGCACAGATCTCGCAGCAGGACTGGGTTGCACGCGCGCGCAAGGTGTTGCCCGCCGGCGGCTTCGGGAATTTCAATCCAAGCTTTGTCATTCGGGCAGGACAGGGCGCCCATGTCTGGGATGAGGACGGTCGCAAATACATCGACTATTTGATCGGCTCGGGCCCCATGATCCTTGGCCACGGTCACCCGGACGTGCTTGAGGCAGTTCACGCCCAGCTCGATTTGGGCATGACTTATTTTGCCAACAATGCCCGCGGCATCGAATTGGCAGAAGAGATCTGCGATGCCGTGGCCTGTGCGCAAGGCGTCCGCTTCGTCAGCACGGGTAGCGAAGCTGACATGTATGCGATGCGCTTGGCACGCGCACACACCGGTCGCGAAAAGATCCTCAAGTTCGAGGGTGGATATCACGGCATGTCGGCCGAGTCGCTGATGAGCCTTGCCCCTGACAAGCTGCAGAACTTCCCACTGGCCGTTCCGGATTCCGCTGGCATCCCCGAGGCCGTCCGCGACACCATGATAATTGCGCCGTTCAACGATATCGACTTCGCACAGCAGCTCATCGCGGAATACGCAGAGGATCTGGCGGCAATCATTGTCGAGCCTCTCCAACGACTCATACCGCCGCAGCCCGGCTTTCTGGAGGCACTGCGCGAAGCTGCCACCAAGCACGGAATTGTGCTGATCTTTGATGAGGTCGTGACGGGGTTCCGGCTCGCCTATGGCGGTGCACAGGAAGCCTACGGCGTAATCCCTGACCTATGCACGCTCGGCAAAATCATTGGGGGTGGATTCCCCCTTGCTGCAATCGCGGGTTCCACCGACATCATGGACCATTTTGACAAGGAGCGTGTCGGCATAGACGGGTTCACTTTTCAGATCGGAACGCTCAGCGGAAATCCAGTTGCCGCGACGGCGGGGCTCAAGACGCTGGAGATCCTCCGCCAGCCGGGCCAATACGACCGGCTCAAATCCAACGGCACAACTATTATGGACGCGCTGAGGGAGCATTTGTCGGCCGCCCGAGTGCCACATCAAGTCGTCGGCGACCCGAGTTTCTTTGATGTCGTCTTTGCTGATACCTCGGTCACCAGCTATCGTGACGTTCTGAAAGGAGACCCCGACATCTCCCAACGCTTCAATGCGGCCCTGCGCGAGAATGGTGTCTTCAAGTCGGACAACAAGTGGTACATCTCACTGGCCCTGAGCGATGAAGACCTGTCCGCGACCGTCTCTGCGATTGAAGCCGCATCGCATCAGCTGGCGAACCGGTGACGGCATGGCGCAGCATCCGCGCTGCGATCGCTACTTGTTCAATAGCTTGGCTGCTGCGACGTAATTCTGGATAGCGTTCGCCGTCGGGCTTGCCAACTGCCGATAGAACAGGATGGCGGTGACCAGCGCCGTCGCTGCCATGCTGGCATAGGGCGAGGCGACAAGGCACAGCGAGGCTATGGCGTAATAGTAGCCGCGTATGCCGAAGTTGTAGGTCTTGATCGCCTCGGACAACACGAGCGACGCCGACGTCACCAAGGCATCATGCTCGGCGTACTCTTCGGCGCTGTCCGGCAAAGCGCCGATCAGTGCAATCGTGTAGATCAGCTTGCGCAACGCATAGGTGAACGAGAAAAAACTGATCGCCAAAACCATGGCGAGTAATCCAACATGCAACGCGAAAAGTTCGAGACTCGTCGGGACGATAAAGTGAAGCTCGGAGATGGTCGCGTGGATCGACTTGACGTTCGCAAACGTCGAGATCAGCCCGGCCAAGACGATCAAAGTTCCGGAACCGAAAAATGCAATCGAGTTGATGATGTGTCCCAACAGGACAGCATCGAACGGTTTGGCAGCCCGGCGCGTGGCCGCCGACATCCAATGCCGACGGATCACGGCAAGTTGCGAGTTGAGAGACCCACGGCCGAAGCGAGCAAGAACCAACGAATAACCAAACCAGCAAGCAAAAATCAATGTCACGGCAATCAGGTTTAGCAACCCAAAATCCTGCGGCAGCATGTTTAGTCTCCCCTCATCAGGCTTGGAACCTGGACGCGCGATCATGTCCTATGCCGCGAGAGCCACGTGGACGACTGTGTGCCGGCGCGCGACGCTCCACCGATGTCATGGCGGACCCAGCGCCACGACCCGCGCAGACCATCAGACCACCGAGGCAAGCCACATACGTTCAGGTAAGAGTCGCCCCCGGCCGCAACCGCACGTCGACCAATGGTCTGAGTCGGCCAACTGCCGGTAGCCATTTTCGGGCATGGTCGCCGCCGACATCGGCTCAATCGCCACACCTGAACAGAAAGTGTCATTGCTGACCAATGTGCATCATAGCGCAACACCGAATCGCCCTAATATGCTCAATTAATTGATGTTGCCAAAAACCAGTTGCGTCCATTGGGAGGTAAACCAAAACGACACTTGCAAGAGGTTTGACCCCATGCGCGCGCTCACACTTTTCATAACATTCCTTTCACTGCAATTGATCTGGATGACGACGGCCAACGCACAATTCCACTGTGGCCCGCGCAAGATCATTACCGAGCAGCTCAAAGATAAATTTCAGGAAAGTTCCGGCGGAATGGGCCTGTCTAAAGGCGTCCTGTTCGAGATTTGGAGCGCGCCGCAGACGGGAACGTTCACCATCTTGACAACGACACCACAAAACATTTCCTGCATCATGGCAGCGGGCAAAGACTGGTCGTTCCAAAGTCTTGAGAACGAACCCGAACAGTATAATCACTAAAAACTATCTGCCACATTCTCCCGCGACTGGGGCATTGGATCCTTGCGGCCAGTGCCCCGTCTATGCCGCCCGACGCGCATCGGGAAATTCACATGACCGAGGCTTGAAACGCCAAGGCCTCAATCCAGCCCCCCGCCGACATCACTCCTGCTGCTCAGCAATCCAGGCTTCGATCTCCGTGTGACCTATTTTCACCGTATCGGCACGGATGCTGATTGACATGAAATTATGCAGGCCATGGAAGTCGACGAGCTGACCGACGCACAGAAGGGGCGTTCCAGCTTCGATCTGCGCCACCTTTTCTGCAAGATCATCGTCCACATAGCAGCGGACATTCTTGGCCAGGGACTCGAGCGATGCATGCGATTGATTGCTATGCTCGATGAATAGATCACCGTCCGGCACGTCGCGATCAACCATATGGAGTGACAGTGCCCATGCGACGGACTTGCCCCTGGCCGCACGATCGAACCAACGCAATTGACCTTTGGGCGATTCCAGCGATTGCAACGTTTGGATTGCAGCCTCCCGCCCAAGTTGCTCATGCCATTTGGGGTGCGCCTGCTTGATTTTCGACTGCAGCGACTTCAGTTCATCAAACCAGCCCGGCAGACTAACCACCGCCTTTTTCGGCGCACCCGCTGCAATCGATAGCATCGCTCCGACGACGGCGCCGAGTGTCATCCATGTCTTCGCCATTGCACGGCCTATTCTACAATCCACGCCAAAGACCGACAGTCACCGGCGACCATCGCGCGCACCTTGAAAACCAACGCCATTCACGCAAAGAAGATAGCGTCACAGGACTTACCCGAGCCTGTCGGCAAGGCCGTTCATTTCCTAGAACGTCGGGTCGCCAGTCAAAACTGCAACCGAACCCGCTCATCCCGCATCACACAGTAATCGGTCGCTAACGCTGCCCCGGTTCATGGCTGATATCTCGGGAATTCCAACGCACGTCCATTTCCCATCCGGCAACACCAGCTCGGCGAAACCAATCAGTCTACACATAATAGTATTCCATTACATATAATTGCGCGAAACTATTCGCGGATGGCCCGCGCCATTGCCCGGTTCAATCAACCGGACAGGTCAGACTGCGCAACCTCCCCGATTTCGTCTCCCGAGAGGAAACGGTTCGGTCATCATCCCACGGCCGCGTGCCTTCCGCTGTTTCTTGCATGGCTTCAGAATTTGCTTCTGACCCGACTCGCTCAGCACGTTCAACGCGATGCCACTTCATGTTTTAGATAATTAAATCAGCAAGCCAATTAATATCTATCTTTTCTTTTATATTACTCAGTATCAACCTCCTATTCATCCCCTTCTTGTTTATTCAATATGTTGTTTAATTAATACATTTGGCATTAAAAGCTGCGGTATTGAATTAAATTTGAGTTCTTTGAACATAGGTTTCTGGCGTCGCAAATTCTTATTGCGATTAATCACGCCAGAACGGGTGCCATCGCGCCCGGCAACGAATTCGCTCTGATCAAAGTCCGGAAGCGAGCGGCAACACGGCGCAAACACAGCCAAATGGCGATTGACGTGAAGGATGGGGGATGATGATAAGGTTCAACATTGCAGCAGTTGCAGCCATTGCAGGCCTGGTCACAATGAGCGCAACCGCAGCAGCCGATCAGCCGGGCCCGGCAGCAGCCGTCTGGCACCCCTGGTTCGAAATCGGCGGCTATCACAACAGTCGCGACAAGGACAGCACGGGAACCTCCGGTTCATCGCGCGGCGAGACGACGATATTCACGCCAATCACGGGTGGCGATCGTTCGCTGGTCTTCGAACAACTCACAGCCAAGTTCTTCGAGGATGAAGGCGAAGAAGGCAACCTTGCGCTCGGCTTTCGCCGCATGTCGGCATCGGGCTTCAATTTCGGCGTCTGGATCGGCGGTGACGTGCGCAAGACGGATATCGACAACACCTTCTGGCAGCTCTCGGGTGGCTTCGAAGCTTTGTCCGACAATGTCGACGTTCGGCTCAACTGGTATGGTCCGATCACCGACCCGCAGACCGCCAATAGCGATTTCGCGGATGTCGAAATGACCGGCGATCGAATCTTCATGGTTGGCGGCCGCGAAGTCGGCATGCAGGGGGTTGATGGCGAGATCGGCTTCCGTGTTCCGTCCGAGCGACTGGGCATCGATCCCAACGAATTTGAAATGCGGATCTATGGCGGCGGCTATTACTTCGATCATGACGATGCCGACGAGGAGATCGCCGGCGGCAAGGGACGGGTTGAGGTTCGCGTCAATGACTTCCTGCCAGGTCTTCCTGGCTCCCGCTTGACGACGGAGTACGAAATCAGCCACGACGACGTCCGCAACACCCGCCACGATTTTGGCGCCCGCGTGCGACTCCCGCTGACACTGACCGGCGACGAAGAACAACGGCTTGCGCAGATGCGACCGCAAGAGCGCCGTATGCTCGACGGCATTGAGCGTGACACGGACATCGTGTCCACCCGTAGCAAAGCTGAAAGTGTCGAAGACGCCCTGACCGGCACGGCGTTCGATCGCGTTGCCTATTCCGGTGAGGGCGACAGCATCACCGCTACATCAGCGGAAGCCGGTGACAATAGCCTGCTCGTCGCCAACGGTGAGATCACCGGGCAACAGGAACTCCACGGCAACCAAACCCTCGTAGGCGGCGGTGGGGTGATCGCAGTACGCGGGCGCACCTCGGGCGTGGTTGTCGACGTCACGGCGCCGGGTGCCAAGGCGCGGCTGACCTCACCGGTTGATGACGACAACAATCTCAGCCTGCTTAGCTCCAACACCCATGTCTCCGGACTGACGATCGTCGGCAGCGGCGCCGGGATGGGCGACGGCATCGATCTCGACAGCGACAAGTCCAATATGTTCATTACGCATGTCAGCATCCACGATGTTGGCGGTGCCGGCATTGATGGCGACGATCGCAATCAGCTGACCGTCACCGACTCGCTCATCACAGGTGCCGACGGGAGCGGTATGCTGCTCGACGACGGCAACGACCTGACCGTTACCCGTGTCACGATTTCCGATGTTGGCTCAGACGGCATCCGCTTGTTTGACAACAACACCGCCAGGATTGAGGACGTCACAATCCGAGACGCCAATCATGGCCTCCATTTCGGCAGCGGCAACAGCGTCGTTGTGACAAACCCAACCATCGAGGACACACGAGAGGACGGCTTTCACGCAAACGAAGGCAACGCCTCGATCTCGATCATCGGCGGCCGCATTGCGCGTGCCGGCGGTGACGGAATTCAACTTGCCGCGAACCAGACGCGACTGTTCATCGACGGTCTCGAGATTCGCGATCCAGGCAGCCATGGTATTCATATCAATGATGGCTCCTTCGCAGAAATTCGCAACGCCGCGATATCCGGGA
>JBPCWB010000186.1:0-3276 GCA_051009955.1 Hyphomicrobiaceae bacterium
GTGCGGCTAGCTCTTCATGTAGGCCACAAGCTCGGAGGTGGCTGTCGAATCGTAACTCTCCGGAAGCCGGTGCTTGATGGTCTCTGCGAACTTCAAGGCTTCCACACCGAAACTCCCGATGATCATTTTTGTTCGTTTCGGATCACCACCCAGAGCATAGCCCATGCTCAATGGATCAAAAGGCAGGCCCGCGCGATGCTTCGGAAGTTCTCTTGCGAGCGGCCAGATCGAGGCCATCATCTGTGTCATCGCGTGATCGACGGCACTATCGTCGCCTGTCCGGTAGGCCAGATCGAGGGTGCTCAGCGTGAGCCAGTAGTGCAGATTGCCGAGCCACGCGAGAACCAACGCGGCGGGCGATTCTATCTGATTGGGATGGCCGATATAGGCCGTTGGATTGCGCGGAACATTGTGCGACGGATAGTTCTCGTCCTCAGGTGCAAGTGCCCATGCGTTCTGCCGACCTTTGAACGTGACGTGGCGCGCCTCGAACGTTTCACGGAAAAAAGTGAAGTGGTCATCTTCGCCTTCGTCCATTATTCGGCGCAGTTCTTCATTCCACTTCGCAACGTCATTCCTCGTTAGGGGGGACTCCTTCGCGTTTCCAACTTCCTCGAGCATGTCCAGAATGCTGCGATACAGGCTGCCAATATGATTGGGTTTGCGCGGAGTATTGATTTCACCCAGGATGCTCGTGACAAACGCCTTGTCTCTCGGCGATTTCGCTGTTGCAGGATCGAAGATGTCTGAGGGGGCTTCAACGTAGACATACTTCGCCAAAGCCGGTCTGCTCAGCGGCTCAAGTTCAAAAACGAACGGATACATGTCCGGTTCGTAAGGGAAATCCTGCCGATCCAGATGCGGGCAACTGCCGAGCGCAACAAGCAGGCGATTGACGGCTCCCAGATGCTGCATTTCCTGAATCGCAACACCGATCATGCTATCAGCTGTTGCTGCTCCGCCGCCGCCCAGTTCAGCATAAGAGCTGCGCAGTGTGAAAGCGCAGAAAAGGTACTGCAACATGAGTGCATGTTCGATCTCCGCAGCCTCACGAAGCAACCGCAGCAACTCGAGATAGGGATCGGAGAAATCGCGAACGATGGCGCCAGATGCATGAAGCGTTCCGGCGCGGGTGCCGGTTTGGCGCATGGCGCCCTTTCGTGCACCGGACGTTCCAACCTTCGTACTCGGCGCAGCCGCTTCCGCCGGGGACTCAAATGCCGCCATCGCAACCGGTGCCGCCACGCCCTGAGCCATCGCGAGTTTTAAAAACGCGCGGCGATCGCGATCCGCGACGGAACTGGTGGCGCGCGCCTTTCGTCTGTTCTGCGGTAATTTGGTTCGCTGTTCGCTCATTTTGCTGCCCTAGCAGAAGTAGAGTCCTGACAAACGCCCCCGCGCACGTCTGCGCAGGCTCGAATAAACAGATTTGAATTCGTCAAATTCGCCGTTTGCAAGATTAAGAGAGTAACAAGGCAAGTCATTGATGGAACGGACTTTGGTCTAATAATTAATTGTACCTTTTCACTACAAATGGACTAATCTTTCAGCCGCAGTATATATTCTTTGATTGGTTTGCGTGTGGGATTAGCCACTGTGGGATCGGCAGTCTGGATCGGATTGAGTTTTGCCGCGGCGCTGGCAGCTATGGCAGAGACCGGATCAGCACGCACCATCAGTAAGTGCGTCGAATCCAGGCCCGAGGCACTTGACAACCCGCAGGAGCTTCGCCTGTCGAACGATGGTCGGCGTTTGTTTGTGGCGGAGACCGATAAGGATCGCATTGCGATTTTGGACCCAACCTCTCTGCGTGTGAAGTCTACGTTTGGCGGCGACCAGCTCGATGGCGTGCACGACATCGATGTTGATACGCAGGGCCGGCTGTATGCGGCTGACACGCACAACAATCGCGTCGCAATGTTTGACATCAGGAGAAATCCGCCTCAGTTCGTTGGCGAATTGCGGGGTGGCATTTCTCGCCCGGAAAGTGTTGCCGTGCATCCAAATGGCACGGTGTATGTCAGCGGCGCCTGGTCTCGGAACGTGGTCGCATTCCGTTCCGGCCGACAAGTCGCAAAAGTCGATGGCTTGTCAGCGCCTCGCGCTCTTGCAATTGATCGAGACGGTCGGGTTTTCGTTGTCGTTTCTTCGCGTGAGCAAATTTTCATCCTGAGTCCTGACCTCGCCATCACAGGCGCGGTGAGTGCACGGAAAATGGGAGCAAGCCTCCCGAGCGACATTCAGGCCGTTCGCAGCGATGTTTTCGCGCTGGTCGAGAAATCCCGTCACCGGTTCTGGCTTGCGCGCACGAACGGTGAGGTTCTGACGACGCTGGGAACCGGACGTCCGGGCCAAGGAGCGGTTGCTTTGAGGCGACCGGGTGGTGTTGAGATGCGTGCGTCGCACGTTTGGATCGCGGATTCCGGCAACAATCGCATTCTGCGGTGTGCGTTGGAGGTCAGTGGGAGTTAGTTGGGTGCCGGCGCCCATCCAGATGGAAGCCGGGGCGATCCCGCGCGCCTGCATCGGGCCAAACGGACTGAACGGCAAAATCGGTTGCGCCGACCTTTCCGTCGGCAAGCGGCGACGATCGCACTGATCGCAGACGCTGGCGCGGTCTGTGTGGAACAGACGTCAACCTCACCCCGAAAGTGTCGGACGAAAAAAACAGCGGTTGTGCCCGGCAAACGCTAGGTTGGGCTTGCCTGTTGATTGGGCTCGATGAGAGCCATGACGGCACCGTTGCTGTCCGCAACAACGGCCATCATGCCGACGCCGGGAATTTCAAATGGCTGTCGCTGGACGCGGCCGCCATGTGCATTGCTGTCCGCAATGGCCTGTTGCAGGTTGTCGACAGCGAGGTAGGTGAACCAGTGTTCGGGAACGCCATCGAACATTGGCTTAACCAGCGTAAAAATCCCGGCGACGGGCTGTCCGTCCTTGCTGGCAATGTAGTAGGGTCGCTGGATGTCGGTTCCTGCGGTCGGGGCAGTGTCGAAGTCCCAACCCATAACCGCCCCATAATACGCGATCGCCTCTTCGGCGTTCCACGTGTTCAGTTCCGTCCACCAAATCTTTCCATGGTTGCTCATCGCATCCTCCATTCCGGAACGTTCCGTGCCAGTCAACATTATGTGTAAACTCTGTCAAAATCAGAGAGACGCCATTTAATATCGTCCCAGTGGCCGATCGTGCTCCCGCCTTCCGAGCTTTCCGAACGCCAATCCCGGTGCAAGGCAGTGCTGGCATCAGGACAGCGGCACTGCAAATGGCCTA
>JBPCWB010000187.1:0-5523 GCA_051009955.1 Hyphomicrobiaceae bacterium
ACCACCACCTCGACGAACGCCGCCGTCGTGACGATGATCATCCGTCCCGGTCGTCTGTCGGCAAAGAAAAATGGGAGTTCGTGGCGCAGTCGCAGCCATTCCAGGACCGCGCCAACCGTCAACACCAAGGCCATCGTCAATCCCGCAAAGACGAATGGTGCCTGCAGGGCTAGAAACGAGATCCCAGCAATCGCGGAGAGTTCCAGCAGGAATACGATCGCGTTGTGCAAGACCCTCAAAGCACCCAACCTTGTCTCATTGCGCTTTACTCGATCGGGATTTAGAGCACGAATGAACTATTTCAGCCAATGTTCGGGGCCGTAGCGGCAACCACAAGGGACTCAGATGTCAAAGCGCGGTGATCTATACGACATAGCCAAACTGCTCCAAGTCATGGCGGCACTCAGAGACCCCACAAGCGGTTGCCCCTGGGATATCGAGCAAACATTCGAGACGATCGCGCCCTATACGATCGAAGAAGCCTACGAAGTGGCAGACGCCATCGAGCGGCACGACATGGCGGATCTCCGAGAGGAGTTGGGCGATCTCCTGCTCCAGGTCGTCTATCACGCCCAGATGGCGGCTGAAGATCAACGGTTTAACTTCGCTGACGTTGTCGACGGCATTTCGTGCAAGATGATCCGCCGCCATCCCCACGTGTTTGGCACCGATGAGGAACGCGCCAAGGGGCCGCCCGATGGGTTTTGGGAGCGCATCAAGGCCGAGGAACGGCTCGAAAAAGAACGGGAGCGCAGAGCCGCAGGACAATCCAGCGACGCCAACAGCCAGGGTCTCTTGAATGACATTCCGGTCAATCTTCCAGCCCTGACACGTGCGGTCAAGCTTCAGACCAAGACGGCCAAGGTTGGCTTCGATTGGCCTGATCTCAAGTCAGTCTTTGAGAAGATGCGGGAAGAACTCGCTGAACTCGAAGAAGCAATAGAGACCAGCGAGAATGGCCGGATCATCGATGAATTTGGTGATCTGCTGTTCGTCATGGCCAACGTTGCAAGGCACCTGCAGATCGACCCCGAAGCGAGCCTTAGCCGGACCAACGCCAAGTTCGTACGCCGCTTTACACGGGTCGAGCAACTGTTGGATCAGATGGGATCGTCACCCGCGCAAGCAACACTTCAAGAGATGGATGCATTGTGGGACCGAACCAAAGACGAGGAACGCACCGGCGAGACATAGATTTCCCACCGGCTTCACCTGTTCAGGCGGCAGGCTGATCTAAGGTGGATCTATTGGGCTGCTTTCAACATCTGATCTTGTGGTGAAATACCAGCGGCCTTCATCTGGCCGTCCAATCGGCCGAGCAACGCTTCCGAGATGCGGAACGTGATGCGCAGATCTCCGTCGGCCTCCGCCGCCGTATCGAGAACAGTCGCATTTTCATGAAGCCAGTGCGCCAGGCGACCGAATGTCGACGGGAAGACGAGCTGCATTTCAACATCCCCCCGTCCAATCCAATCGTTGATCGCAACCGCAAGATGATCACAGCCTTCGCCTGTGACCGCCGACAACAACACGGGTGGTTGCTCATAGGTCGGCAATTTGGCATCCAACCCTTCGCGTGCCTCCGGCGATAGAAGATCAATCTTGTTCCAGACCTCGACAATCCGGGCTTCGGTTCCTTTCACCGCCAGACCAAGTTGGCCAAGGACATCTTCGACGTCGGCGCGCTGGGCTTCGGTCTCAGGGTGGGCGATATCGCGCACGTGCAACAGCAGGTCCGCCTCCACGACTTCTTCCAGCGTGGCACGAAAGGCCGCCACCAGCATTGTCGGTAGATCCGAGATAAAGCCTACCGTATCGGACAGGATCGCTTTGCGCCGCGAGGGAAGTACAATTTCCCGCATCGTCGGATCGAGAGTTGCAAAGACCTGGTCCTGCGCAAGCACTCCGGCATTGGTCAGGCGATTGAAGAGAGTCGATTTGCCAGCATTGGTATAGCCGACGATTGCGACGATGGGATAGGGAACCTGGCGACGACCCTTCCTGTGCAGTGCGCGTGTGCGCGAGACACGCGCAAGTTCCTCGCGAATCTTTTGGATGCGCTCCTGCAGCAGTCGTCGGTCGGTCTCGATCTGGGTCTCGCCGGGACCACCGAGAAATCCAAAGCCACCCCGTTGCCGTTCCAGGTGCGTCCAGCTCCGGACCAAACGGCTGCGCTGAAAAGTGAGATGCGCCAGTTCAACCTGCAGCCGGCCTTCCCGCGTGCGAGCGCGGCGGCCAAAAATCTCAAGGATGAGGCCCGTCCGATCCAGGACCTTCGCCCGCCAACAACGCTCCAGATTTCGCTGCTGGATAGGCGTCAGAGCATGATCCACAATCACCAGCTCGGCGTCATGTTCGGCGACAAGGTCTGCAATCTCGTCGACTTTACCGCGGCCGAACAAGGTCGCCGGGCGCACGGCGGCCAGCCCGACGATCGCGTCGTAGACGACGGCCAGATCAATCGCGCTGGCCAGGCCGACGGCCTCCGTCAAGCGCTCGCGTGCTGGATATCGGAGACGTGGTTCATCGGACCGAGTGGCCGCGGCGCCCGCACGCCGCTGATCGAGGTCAGGGACGAGAACGATCGCCTGCGTCCGGGGCGGCCCAGACGCAACGGTCTCCGCTCTGCCAGTCGCATGTGGTTTCGGGGTAGTGTCGTCTATGGCCCAGACCCTCTCGACCCTTGGCTATTCGCCGTCTTCAACGTCCATCAGGTTCACCGGCTGACCCGGCATAATCGTCGAAATCGCGTGCTTATAGACCAGCTGGGAATGACCATCACGGCGCAACAACACACAGAAGTTATCGAACCAGGTCACAATTCCCTGCAGCTTGACGCCGTTTATCAGAAAAATTGTCAAAGGAGTCTTTTGCTTCCGCACATGATTGAGAAACGTGTCTTGAAGACTCTGGGTGCGCTCAGCCATTTGTTATTGTCCGTTGTTTACATGTTCTTACTTATTGAGAGTCGCTTGGTACTCGTGGCACTCGCCAAGTTGTAACACCAGTCTACCTCAAGTGGACGACAAAATGTAGCCGGTCGATTTGGCGTCAGCGCGGCTGTCTTTCCAGATCCGATGCTTCCGCCACCTCGTGGAAGGTGCGACGCAACAGTTTCACCACGTCACCCGGTACGCCGTCGCCGATCGGATGACCATCCACTTCAATCACCGGCATGACCAAATTCGTTGCCGACGTAATGAAGGCCTCGCGCGCATTCAATACATCATCGCGCGTGAAGGCACGCTGAGAGAAAGACAACCCCTGCTGGGCGAGAAGATCAACCAATGTCGTCCGAGTAACGCCGCGCAGAATAGCGTCATCGACGGGTCGGGTCACGATCTCGTTATCGGTGGTCAGTATCCACGCATTGCTGGAGCCGCCCTCGAGCACATACCCGTCCGCGTCAACGAACCAGGCCTCCTGCGCTCCGGCCTGCTTGGCACTCTGCTTCGCGAGGCTGGCGGGTAGCAGCATGACGGTCTTGATATCGCAGCGCGCCCAGCGCATTTCGGGACAGGTAATGACCTTGATACCCTTTTCGGCTGCTGCGGCTTGTGTCGACGGTTCGACCGAACGTGCAAGACAGACCGTCGTGGGACCGGTTTGAACGCCGGAAAACAGGAAATCTCTCGGACCGGATCCCCTCGAAACCTGCAAATAGACCATGCCGTCAGCAACCCGGTTGCGCCGCACGGTTTCCCGGATGACCAGACGCAGGGCGGCATGGGACATGGGCTGCGCCATCTCCAACTCACCCAGCGAACGCTCCAACCTCTGCAGATGTCGCGACTCATCGATGATCTGACCGGACTTGACCTCCATCACCTCGTAGACCGCGTCGCCAAACTGAAAACCACGGTCCTCGGCATGAACCGAGGCGGCCTGGTAGTCATGATAGGATCCATTTACGTAGATGCAGCGTGCCATGTCAGAGCTCTGTTTCTGCTCGGTTTCGCCGAGCCTTGCGTTTCAAAAATAGTCCGGGCTGACGCGGAAGATCTGCTCGACTTCGCGAATGTGATCGGCCATTGCGAACACGATGGCCCGATCCTTCGGCATCAGTTCCGTTGAGCCGTTCGGGACGATGACCTGTCCGTTGCGAAGTATCGCACCGAAACGCACCCCCCTTGAGATGCCCAGTTCCTTGATCGGGCGTCCGACCACCGGAGTCGTCGCGAGTGCCTCGGCCTCGATCACCTCACCGGCACTATTGTGGATTTCGTGAACACCTCGAATACGGCCGCGGCGCACGTACTGGAGCACGCGTGAGACCGTGATGGCTCGCGGATTGATCTGTGCGTCAATCCCGAAAGATCGCACAATATTACTATATCCTGCACTGTTGACCAGACACAGGCTGCGCCGGCACCCCATCTGCTTGGCCAGGACAGATGTCAGGATATTGGCTTGATCATCATTTGTTACGGCAACAAGCGTTTCGGCGGCCTGGATGTCAGCCTCGCGCAGAAGTTCTTCCGAGAGCGCTGACCCATTCAGAATGACGGTTCTTTCCAGCGACTCAGCAATACTGATGGCGCGCTCACGTTGGCTTTCGATGATTTTGACACGGACGTTGGTCTCGCGTTCCTCGATAGACCGGGCCACGTAGAGACCGATATTGCCGCCGCCGGCGATGATGATGCGACGGGCCTGCACCTCTTCATGACCGAAAATTTTGAGCGTGCGGGCAACTTGATCGGCTGGCACCACGACGTAAGCATCGTCACCCACGTTGAGCTGCTGGTCACCATCGGGAAGGAACAACGTCCCATCGCGCACGATTGAGACGATGGTTGCCGGCAGATCGGGAAACAAATCACGCAATTGATTGATTGGTGTGTCGACGATTGGGCACTCCGGCCCGCAGTTGATCCCGACCACCAGCACCTGGCCGTCAGCAAAACTGGCCGTCTCGAACGCGCCTGGCAACTCCAAACGTCGCAGCACGACGTTGCCAACCTCGAGTTCCGGCGAGATGATATAGTCGATCGCCATGCCGGCACTCGAAAACAGTTTTGACCAGTCCTTCGAGAGATAGGTCTGGGCCCGCACACGCGCGATCTTGGTCGGAATGTCGAACAGCGTCGAAGCGACCTGACAGGCGACCATGTTGACTTCGTCGTGAAACGTCACAGCGATGATCATGTCGGCATCGCGCGCACCGGCTCGTGCCAGAATATCGGGATGCGCACCGTTACCGCAGGTTGCCCGAACCTCGAGAACATCGTTTGCACGCTGCACAAGGTCTTGTGACGAGTCGATGATCGACACATCATTGCCTTCGGCCGCCAGCCGTTCCGAAATTCCAAGCCCGACCTGCCCGGCACCACAGACAATGACGCGCATGAGGTCCCACTTTCACCCATCGGGATGCCGCACGCGGGCGTGCGGCGTCGATCTTATGTTGGCGCCTGCGCGCCGGCTCTTTGATCCGAACTGACACCCAGCGCGCGCAACTTGCGATGCAAGGCAGATCGCTCCATGCCGACGAACTCTGCCGTGCGCGAGATGTTACCGCCA
>JBPCWB010000188.1:0-6286 GCA_051009955.1 Hyphomicrobiaceae bacterium
TTTCACCTTGATTGTCTGGCGAACTCTCTGGCAAGCGATGAGTATTGGACCTCGCGCATGCCGGACTGGTCGAAGGTCAATGTGCCGATGCTATCGTCGGCCAACTGGGGCGGGCAAGGTCTGCATCCGCGCGGCAATTTCGAGGGCTTCGTACGTTCCGCATCAGAGCAGAAATGGCTCGAGGTGCATGGCATCGAACATTGGACCGAGTTCTACACCGACTACGGCGTGGCAATCCAAAAGCGCTTCTTCGGTCATTTTCTGAAGGGCGAAAATACTGGCTGGGAAGAACAGCCAAAGGTTGCGCTATTGGTGCGCCATCCTGGTGAAAAGTTCGTCCCCCGATCGGAAAACGAGTGGCCATTGGCACGTACGCGATGGACCAAGTTCTATCTCGACCCAGCCGGCAGTCGGCTCAGCGACGAGCCTCCCTCTAAGGCAGGCAGCGTCACGTATGCCAGTCTCAGCGCTGGCGCCACATTCATGTCCGACCCGCTGGACCAGGCGACAGAGATTACCGGGCCCATTGCGTCGAAGCTTTGGGTGTCATCGGCCACGGAGGACGCCGACCTGTTTCTGGTTCTCAGGGTTTTTGCACCCGACTTCAAGGAAGTTACGTTCATGGGCGCTCTCGATCCACATACGCCAATCGCACAAGGCTGGCTGCGCGCCTCACACCGCAAGCTGGACGAGGCGCTGTCCGAGCCATACCGGCCATACCACACCCATGACGAAGTGCAGAAACTGACCCCTGGTGAGGTCTATGAGCTCGATATCGAAGTCTGGCCGACCTGCATTGTCGTACCGCCGGGGTACCGGATTGGGCTCTCGGTTCGCGGCAAAGACTACGAGTTTCCAGGAGGCAAGGGCGAGGGCCTGGAGAAGCTCGGCAAGGTATTTACTGGCGTTGGACCATTCCGCCACGATCATCCAAAGGATCGTCCCGCCGAAATTTTTGGCGGCGACGTGACACTGCATATGGGTCCCGAACAGCCGGCACACGTGCTGCTGCCAATTATCCCAGGAACTGACAAATAAAGAGTGAGCCGTGAAGGTGAATGCAACCGTTTGGTTGTTACGCATGTATGGGTCGTCAAAGTCAAAAAGAACTCTGAGCAATGGAACACTCAAATCTATTGATCCTGGTCGATGATCAGCATAGCAAAAAGATGCTTGGCTGCTACGGTCACCCACTCGTCAAGACGCCGAACCTAGATGCCCTGGCCGCACGCGGCACCCGCTTTGCAAATGCCTACACACCGTCACCCTTGTGCGTGAGTGCACGCGGGTCGATTGCGACCGGCCGCTTCGTTCATGAAACCGGTTGTTGGGACAACGCCACCGCTTACGATGGGACCATTCCATCTTGGGGGCACCGGCTACAGGACGCCGGTCGTACGGTCGTCTCGATCGGGAAACTGCACTATCGGTATGAGAGCGATCCGACGGGCTTCGATGAGCAGATCATTCCGATGCATCTTGCTGATGGTGTCGGCGACCTCATGGGGTCAATCCGGCCAGATCTGCCGGTGCGTACACAGTCGCGCAAATACGCGGAGAATGTCGGACCTGGCAAGACCCCCTATACCGACTACGATCGCGACATTGCAGCTCGTGCTGAAGCATGGCTCAACGATCGCGTGCAGCATCCGACCGATGTTCCCTGGGTCTTGTTTGTTTCTTTCATAGCGCCGCACTTTCCTCTGATTGTTCCTCAGGAATATCTGGACCTGTATCCGCTTGACCAGATCGCACTCCCAAAGCCGGCCGATACCGCGTATCAAAATTCGCACCCCTGGTGGGACGCGTTTCTGAATTCCAACATCTTCGATCGCTATTTTACAGATAATGATCACCGCAGACTGGCGATCGCTTCCTATCTTGGTCTTTGCACATTCACCGATGAAAATATAGGCAGAGTCCTGACCGCTCTGGCAGACACTGGTTTAGGCGACACGACCCGCGTAATTTTTTTCTCCGATCACGGTGATAATCTTGGCGCTCGCGGGATCTGGGGGAAATCGACGATGCACGAGGAATCGGCCGGCATACCGCTGATCATGGCCGGGCCTGAAATACCCGAGGGAAGTACGTCGACAACACCCGTGTCGCTGATTGACGTGTTTCCCACCGTCCTGGAATCGACCGGTGTCGCCTTCCCGACTGGTGCGAATATGCACGCAACTTCACTTCTGCAAGTCGCCAACAAGCCCGATGATTCTGAGCGTATGGTGTTCAGCGAATACCACGGCGCGGCGTCCGTTTCGGCCGCCTATATGCTACGCAAGGGCCGCTTCAAATATATCCACTATACCCACTATGCGCCCGAGTTGTTTGACCTATTAGAAGACCCCGAGGAAGTATCAAATCTTGCGATGCTCCATGAGTACATCGAAGTGGTTCGAACTTTCGAAAAACTGATGGGTTCTATCATCGATCCTGAAGCGGTCGACGCGCGTGCAAAAGCGGACCAGGCAGCGCTGATTGAGCGGCACGGCGGTGTTGACAAGATATTGAATAGCGGCGGTCTCTACGGGACTCCAGTTCCCGGGGGTGCATCGACGCGAGTGTCGGCGACTTGAAGTATGGCGCTTACATAGTTTCTTGAAACATTCTCGTTTCGGCAGGGAGTAGATCCCTAATGTGATCTCATGTTGGGTGCCTATATCGGCGGCAAATTTTGTTTCCACAAAGCGAACTCAATCTGATTGAATGTGAGTCTGAAATCTGAAGGGCGACGGAGAGAGGAGCAGCAATGCCATTCTACAAAGCTCACGAACTTCAGGCGACGCCAGACGTCAAGAACCCCAATGTCATGATGATTCAATTTGGCGGCGAATTCATCAAAGTTGGTCTCGTTACCTACCTTGAAGGGGAGGGGCCGCCGCCGCATTACCATCCCAATGATGAGCAATGGATTTACGCACTTGAAGGGCGAGCAGCGTTTCTCCTGAATGACGAGGCCACCTCGGTCAGCGCTGGTGATCTTATTCATATTCCACGCAACACTGCCCATGGAATTCGCATCATCGAAGGTCCGTTCCGCTTCTTCACCTGCAAGAGTCCTTCCGGTTCCGGTAAGCTGAGCGAGGATTACGCGGACGTTCCCAACACGGCAGAACTGCAACAGCTGCTAGCTGAGGTCACTTGAGTCAGGCATTCTATCGAAATTGTGCGATTGAAAAAATTGGTCCAGGCTGAGCAGGGCTTGCTGCCTCGCGGTTGCCGCAGCACCTGCAATCGTTGATCCATTAAAAGAAAGAGACTGGGCAAAACTAGTCCGAAACACCAACAGGAGGAAATGATGAGAGTACCTACTTGTTTGCGAGCCGGTTTGCTCGGCACCATGGCTGTCGCGGCACTCAGCTTAACGGCTGGCGCTGTTGTCGCCGACAGTTTTCCGAGCAAGGACATCACGTTCATCGTGCCTTACAAGCCAGGTGGCGGATCTGACGGGCAGGCACGTCGCCTGCAGGCTGGCCTGGAAAAGAATCTCGGTGTCAAAATCCGGATCATCTACAAGACAGGCGGCGGCGGCGCGATCGGCTTCAATGAACTCTATCGTTCGAAAGCCGATGGATACACGATCTCCAATGTGGTCGTTCCCAACATCATTGTTACGTCCCAAGGCAAGGACGTCGGCTACAAACCGGGTGACTTTTCCTATATCGGAATGACGGAGAAATCCGTGGGCGCGCTTGCGGTTTCCAAGGAAAGCCCGTTCAAAACACTTAAGGAATTGGTCGACTACGCAAAGAAGAATCCCGGCAAGCTTACCATTGCCGGGGTCGGCAGTACCGGCCATGCGAACTATGCTGAGATGGTAACGGCACTCGGAATAAAGGCAACCTACGTCCCAATCTCCGGCGGCGTCGGGAAAATGCTTCCGTTCATCATGGGCGGGCACGTGCAGGCCGGGATCCTTGCAGCTGCCCATGGCGTCAAGCACAGGCAGAAGGTGACCGTCCTTGGCATCGCCGGCACGAACGCGATCAAAGCGCTACCTGCCCCGACGATGGATTCGCTTGGCTTCAAAGGCTGGACCATGGAAACGACATGGGGCATCATGGCGCCTCCGGGAACGCCGGCAGACCGCATTGCGATATTGAACAAGGCGCTGCATAAGACAACCGCTAATCCGGACGTGATGAATGCTCAGAAGAATATTGGGCTCATCCCAATGGCTCAGTCTCCAGATGAGGCCAAGAAATATGTCGCAAACGCTTCCGGAGCGGTGGAGCGACGCGCAAAAATCTTGAAGAGTCTGCCGAAATAATCGCGGCGAGAACTCCCACCGTCCCGGCATCGACAGTTGCGTGTTGCCGGGACGGGGTGCGTCCACCTGCCAATCCAACGGTCCGTCAGGTCGACCCCATCCAGCGTGCCGGAATGGCCGAGACCCGCACGCACCAAAGCAGTGCAGACAACCAGCTAGGAGCAGTCTGGTGATCGAAGGTCTCATGCAGGCGATCACGCCGGCTTACCTGTTTTGGCTCACCGTCGGTGTCTTGATGGGCATGGTCGTTGGCACATTGCCCGGACTTACTGCGACGATGGGCACGGCACTGCTTGTCCCCTTTACTTTCGCCCTGCCGCCGGGAGAAGGCGTCGCAATGTTGGGGGGACTTTATGTTTGCGCGATGTTTTCCGACGCCATCCCAGCAGTCCTGGTCAACACACCCGGCACACCGGGCGCAATGGCCACGGCCTTTGACGGCCACCCGATGGTGCTGGAGGGACGCGGACAGGAGGCAATCGTTGCTGCCTGTTTTAGCTCGGCGCTCGGGACCGTATTTGGCGCAGTGTGCTACCTGCTGCTTGCCTGGCCGATGATTGCGATTGCGCTCAAATTCGGTCCCGCCGAGTTTTTCTGGCTGGGTGTCTTCGCGCTGACAATAATTGGCAGCCTAGCCGGCAATTCGCTTCTCAAAGGACTGGCCGGTGGTGCCATTGGCCTATTGATCAGTTCGGTCGGCATCAGTCACGGCAATGAGCTGGCACGATTCACTTTCGGCGTCCCCGAGTTGCGCGGCGGCGTATCTCTTGTTGCAGGACTGATCGGGATCTTTGCCGTCCCCCAGGTTCTCCTTATGATCACCCAGTTGCGTAGAAAGGAGTTCGTTGCCGAATACACGCCCAAGCCCGGCGAAACTCTGAAAACGGTGATGAAGGTGCTGTCGCATCCGGTACACGTCGTTCGCTCAGCCGTGATCGGCACGTTCATCGGAATTCTGCCCGGTGCCGGCAGCCCGATTGCAGCCCTGGTTTCCTACAACGAAGCCATTCGTTGGAGCAAAGATAAGAGTCGTTTTGGCAAGGGCGATCTGCGTGGCGTCACGGCGTCGGAAATCGCAAACAATGCAGCGGCGCCAGCTGCGATGATCCCGTTAGTGACACTAGGGGTACCAGGCTCATCACCAGCCGCCGTCATTGCTGGTGCGCTCATGCTGCGCGGCCTCAACCCCGGCCCTGAACTGTTTCAAAGCGACGGTGCCCTGGTTTATTCCTTCGGCTGGTCATTGTTGCTGGCCGGCATCGTGACATTCATCCTTGGTAGCTTGTTTGCACCCTTGCTGGTACGCATCATTCGCATCCCGCTGCGGTATCTGGCGCCCCTGATCATGTTCTTGGCGGTGATAGGTGCCTATGCGATCCGCAACAACATCTTTGATGTCTATCTCATGCTCGGGCTCGGCGTGTTTGTTTTCCTAATCAAACCGCTGGGCTTCCATCCCGGTCCGATCGGTCTCGGCTTGATTCTTGGTCCCATCATTGAACCATCACTCGTTCAAGCCTTGTACATCGCTGACGCAACGTCTGTGGGACGTGTGTTCTTCACAGGAACAATAAACATCATTCTCATCACGTTCACTATAGTTTCGATTGCCTTGGTAGCCTGGGCACAACGAAGTCACGGGCGAGAACGCGCAAGCGTTTCGCTCGAAAGCAGTGGTTGATGGTCGCGAAGTCAGGAGCAAGACGAACGTGCTGGGAGATGTGACGTGCTAAGACTGGTAGACAGAGATCTCCTGACGGCAATGGTCCTGCTCATTGTTGGTGGCGCGGCTTGGTTGTCGGCTGGCGGCGACGTGAAGAACTGGATTTTCCCTCTTCTGGCCATCTATCTCATTCTCGGTATCGCAGCGGCTTTGCTCGCTCGAGTGATTTTCTCGGCCATCTTTGATTACGTTCCAGACGACGTGCGCGTTTCAGACGAAGACAAGAGCGTTCTCTTTGATGTCCTGGTATTCCTTTTGATCGTACTTGCCTACATGTTTGTGATGTA
>JBPCWB010000189.1:0-6384 GCA_051009955.1 Hyphomicrobiaceae bacterium
CATTCATTGACGCGGCTAGGAGGACGTCGATGACAATCCGTACGCTCAAAAAACTCCGCGCGTGGCTTGATCGACGATGACTTTGGATCGGTCGCCAAACATGAGCTGATTGAGATCATAAGGACAACCAAGGGGCGCGTGCCACTGCGCGATGCACTGCTGACCGAATCAGAGCGCAAGGCTGAAATCGGCTCACTGGTACCTATCCACAAAGGGCGCCAATCGGTTGAGCGGGAGATCTTTAAGGCCGCTGCGGAGAAAGTTCGAGTTTTTGGTATCTCCCTGCTCGATATTCGCTTCAAGAGAATCAACTACAACGAAAGCGTCCGTCCCAAGATCTATGATCGCATGGTTAGTGAGCGCCGACAGATTGCGGAGCGATTTCTATCTGAAGGAAATGGTGAGGCAGCTAGAATTGGGGGCAATCGGAAGCGCGACCTAAACAAGATCCGTTCCGAGGCCTATCGCATGGTGGAGGAGATCCGCGGGAAGGCTGATGCGAAAGCTACAGCGATCTACTCTGCGGCTTACAACCAGAGTCCGGAAGCAGTCGCGTTCTATGAATTTACCCGGACGATGCAGTCTTACGAATCCATCATCGCCAAGAACACCACGCTGGTGTTGTCTACAGATAGCGACCTCTTCAAGTTTCTAAAGGGCATGACGCCGAAAAGCGCCGTCGTGCCGGTTCGACGCACAGCAAACAGCCGGTGACGTAGATGTTTGGTATGAAGACGACAAGTTTGAGCTTCCCAAATCGAAGCCGTAGTTTTGATGCAGTCAAGGAACGGGTACGCTTTTGGGCTTACGACGGCGCAATCGAGATTTCGTTCTTCCTAGAGAAAGACGCTCTTCTCAAACTTAGCCCAGGGATGAGTGCGACTGAAGCAGCATGTCTGAAGGTGTTTGATGATGCCCTGAAGCAAATTCAGGCGGTGGCAAACAGAGTCTATGCGAGTGGCCCAAAGGGCTCCTACACGTGCACGCTGTCTGCGGAAAATTTTGTCTGAACTTCGAACGTTGCACTGCCAGACAAATCAACAGACCCATTGCCATCCGCACCCCTTCTCACGCGTCGGACGAAATTGCTGAGGCACCACGCATATGACCGATCAGTCACGTGACTGTTTGGCTTGGCCCACAGCTCTTGTCCTTGCTCTCAGCGCCCGATGGCAAGTCAAATGGCGACCGGTGGCATTAGATGGAAAGGCTTCGACGAGCGCCAACGTGAGAGATGGTTGCAAGTGACGCAATCGCGTGGAGAAAGAGAGTTATTGAATGTGGACTACGAGCTCATCGACGGCCGCCGATCAATTGGCCGCCATCCGTAGGAAATTCAAACAAACGTTACGGGAGAAGGAAAAGGTATGGCAACAGAAAGCGGAAGTCACAACCAAATTGCGAAGCCAGCGTTTGGCTAAAGAGGCAGCGGAAAAGGCGGCACTCGTTAAGAGTCCGACTCGCAAAACGGGAAGCAAGATCACGAAACCGTCAAAACCGCGAAAAAAATAGATTGCAAATTTGTAGCTTGCGACGGTCTGAGCGAACGAGGTGTTCAGGCCGCATCTACTCTCAAGATCGTTCGCAACGGTGCGCGAACTGTCGCGAGTGAGAGCACCCGGAAGACGTAGCATCATTGAACCATAGAAAGCCAAGCTGTGAGCGACACACCCAGGACATTCGAAGAATGGAACAAACTCTCGCAGCGCGACGATTGCTTGGCCAAAATGACGCCAAGTGATTTCAGAATGGCATTAGAATCCGCCGTCCAAGCAGAGCGAGAGGCCTGCGCTGAAGCGTGCGATAATCTGGCAACGAGGTCCCAAGCCATTGGAACGCAGCGCGCTGTCATAGCTGCGCTCAACACCGCAGCACGCACGCTCCGCGCAAGATGACGGAGAAGCCGGATGCTCGTCCACGGACAATGTCATTTCATCGTTCCCGTGATCTGCCAGCTCATGAGTATGTCGGTGGAATGAAAAGACGCCTTACCAAAAATGGGCACCTCAATTGCTCGGGTAGAGAGAGGTTGGGAATGTGACCGTCCCTACCAACGGCAGGACGACCAATGTGTCGAGCCATGAATCGTAGTTGTGGTCGTCGCGCGCAAGTTATGAATTCCCAAGAGAAAGACAACCACAATGACGGACGGCCCAGTTGACCTCGACACCCATCGCACGATTGCGGCTCAAAGATTGGAAGTCATTCGGCGCAAGCAACTAAAAGAACTTCAAGACAACTTGAGCAAAATGAAATTTCAGCAAGATGCATTGGAGAAGCGTCTTCAGGCGGCGATTGACGAAAGTGAGGAACACATTGCCAGTGCGCCGCAAACCTCAAGAAACAAAGGTGCCCCATCAGCATTCGGATGTAGGACTAGTCCAACGCATAATGGCAACGCGGCCAACGTGAATTGGTTGCGTGGTGACGCATCGCCCGAAAAAGATAATCCCAAATCTGGCGCATCGCATTGGGCCACGGGCGATGTAGTTCGAATCGGAGAAGAACCGGTTAACTTGACTTCAAGCTCAAGGCGCAAGCGGCGAAGCGTTGCAACAGCGATCGTCTACTGCGAAGCAAACTTCGGCAAGATTGACGGGAAGACAGCCAATGGACTCGTCCGCCACTCAGAAAAATACAAAATCATCGCAATCATAGACAGCAGGCAAGCTGGGCAGGATGCCGGCGCCGTTCTTGATGGAACACCGAATGGAATTCCAATCTGCAGCGATTTGGCTGATTCAATCGCCCAAGTCGAGGGAATGCCGGACTGTTTCATTCTTGGCATGGCGCCTTCGAGTGGAATGCTCTCGACAATCGAACGGAACGTTGTTCTGGACGCGATTGGGCTTGGAATGGACATTGTGAATGGGCTCCATGAATTCTTGAGCGTTGACGACGAATTCATCAAAGCGAGCAAGGCGAACAATGTGCAGATCTTCGATGTCCGGATGCCGCATGAAAAGACTCAGTTGAAAGCGTTTACCGGAGACATCGCACACGTGACGTGCCCGCGTATTGCCGTTCTCGGAACCGACTGCGCCATCGGCAAGCGCACGACCGCATCCCTGTTGACCAACGCGCTCAATGACCGAGGCGTAAAAACCGTTATGGTGAGCACCGGTCAAACTGGTTTGATTCAAGGCGCACTGTATGGCGTTGCTCTCGATGCTATACCATCACAGTTTTGTGCCGGCGAACTGGAAGTAGCGGTCATTGCTGCATTCGAGTGCGAGAAGCCAGACCTGATTATTATTGAGGGACAGGGCGCGCTCAGCCATCCAGCATTTTCGACTTCGGCGTTCGTCCTGCGCGGGAGTCAGCCCGCCAGTGTCATACTCCAACACGCTCCAGGGCGCACCCATCGCTGCGACTTCGAGGGCATGGTCATGCCGGATCCAGCCAACGAAATCAGACTGATCGAATGCTTCGCCAAGACGCGGGTCATCGGGTTGACAATCAATCATGAGAACATGAGCGACGAGGAAGTTTTGGCCGCTGGTGCGAAGTACAGGCGCGAACTTGGCATTCCTTCAACTGACCCCCTACGCCACGCACCTGAACGCCTGATCGAGATGGTCGTAAAGGCGCACCCCCACCTTCAGGTAAAGCTCAACGACCAAGCGCAATGAGTGCGCCACGACTGCAAATAGACCTCGCAAAGATCCACCACAACGCCAGGATTCTAGTTGAGCGTCTAAAGCAGCGCGGCATTGCAACAACCGGCGTCACCAAAGCATTTCTTGGAATGCCTGAATTGGCGCAAACACTTCTTGACGCCGGCGTCCGTTCGCTTGGCGATGCACGAATTGAGAATATCGAAGCCATGCGTCGTGATCATGTGGTTGCAGAGATGATCCTGATCCGCTCGCCAATGCTTAGCCAAGTTGATCGCGTTGTCGCGTCCGCGGACATGAGCTTGAACACCGAACCCGACGTGATCGTTAAACTGTCATCAGCAGCGAAAGCATCGAGTAAGATGCACGGGATCGTATTGATGGTTGAGCTGGGGGATCTGCGCGAAGGCATATTGCCTGTAAACCTCGCGAGCGTTGTCCTCCAGACACTTCGTCTACCCAACATTGTCCTCAAAGGTATCGGGACGAACCTGGCGTGCCGCAGCGGTGTGAAGCCAGATGCCGGGAATATGGCTGCCCTGTCAAACCTGACCGATGCAATTGAGGCTCAATTCCGAATTGCACTAAGTATGGTCACTGGAGGCAATTCCAGCAACCTGGAGTGGGCATTCGGTGCGCCGCAGATTGGGCGGATCAACAACCTCCGTCTAGGCGAGTCGATTTTATTGGGCCGAGATCCATTGCAGCGCAGATCGATAAGTGGCCTCTATACCGACGCCATCACCTTCGTAGCCGAAGTGATTGAAGCAAAATTGAAACCGTCTATGCCGTGGGGCGAAATAGGATATAGCACCTTTGGAGAAACCACCATCACGGTAGATCATGGTGATATTAGTCAGGCCATACTGGCGGTTGGGCAACAGGATGTCGATGCGACGGGGCTTCGGCCACCTTCAGGCGTGAAAATTATCGGCGTCAGCAGTGATCATCTTGTTGTCAGATCGATAAAAGAACGGCCGGCCATTGGAGCCGAGTTCCGATTTGAACTGAACTACAGCGCTCTTTTGCGGGCGATGACATCGCCGTTCGTTGTGAAGGACGTGACAAACGGCGCCGACTGCACTCGAGCCTTGACGGCATGACACCCGATCAGGCCTACGTCACCTCGCTGCCGATCCGCATGGCAGCCTAACCCCGGCAGACAATCCACTTCTCAATGCGTATTTGTTGTTCAAACAAACGGGACCACCTCACACGCCCAAACGTTGCACAGGTCCTATGTTTCGCACTTTGGGGGCGCGGACGTCCCTCTCGACAGAACCTGCCGATGCAGTTTCTATCCACGCTTCATCGCGATAGCTGAACGCGCGGATAATCGATGAATTGACCTGGCCATCGGACGCCTCCGGAACCGCAACCGGCAAATTGCCCGCCACGATCGCACCCACCAACAGCCCCGCCACTGGACGGCGAAATGGGGCGAACTCCCACACCATCATTCGAACGTGTGCGAATCATGTGGGGTAAGATTTTTCTATTTCAGGAGGTTGGGCAATCAAATTCGACGCAATGCGAGCTATGTCGATCCACTTCTTGGCGGTGGATGCAGTCCATTGCGAACTCGTCTCCTCTGGGTCAGACGGAGCAAGTTTGGTGGCAAGTGGGCCCGCCAGCTCGGCAAGCATAGATTAGCTGATGGTCGCAAGTGCATCGGCCTCCAGTTACGTTTTGTTTCACGTCTGCTCATTGATGGCTGTTTTCGTGCAGGCGACGGTCCGACGGATTGGTGATGAAACTCTAATGCTACTCGACAACCGATATTAGTTATCGGCTAATCATACGGATTGCATGAGATCTGCAATGGCGTCGATATCGTCATCCCGGAGGCGGTTCGAGCCGCTACCGACCATCACCCTGCCGATGTAAGCCCAATAGATGAACATGGCGCGAGCACCCGACTGCTCATCCGTTAAGCCTGCAGACTCCAGAAGCTCGCGAATGTACTTCACTCGCGCTTTGTCGACTGATGCGATGGCGTTGGCAGCCTTGCGGTCTTGTGCGGCCCAAGAGCGAATGCCGCGTTCCAACTTCTCATCACTTGCCAAAGCGGTGCGCATCAGCTGTCGTAGTCGTTCAGCTCCTGTGAGCTCCCGGTCAACGGCAACGATGATTTCGTCGGTGGCGAGCTTGCGCCATCTCGCGAGCAGTTCAACATGGAACTGGCTGATGTCTCGGAAGTGCCAGTAGAAACTACCGCGTGAAACGTTCAACTGCTTCGCAAGCTTATCCGCTTTGAGCGCAGCAGGACCGGTGGTCGCCAAGACTTTCAAGCCATGGTCAAGCCAATCAAGTTGCGTGAGGCGAGCATACATTCGGCAACCATACACAAGTGTATTGACAAGATGCAAGACGTTTGATAGCGAACATACAGTACTGTATGGAGACGAGATATGAGTAGTGTTTCAATCGTCATTGCCGGATGCCTGGGCATGTGTATCGCGGTCATTCACGGTTATCTCGGCGAGACCAAGGTTGTGCGCCCTGCGCAAGGCATACCTGTCACCTCAAAGCGCGTACTGCACGCCGTTATGTTCCTGAGCGCAATCTACTGGTTTGTCGGTGGAGCGCTTCTGGCAACCGGTCCGCTCTTTCTAACAGCATCGGAACAGGGCCTTGCCGCGTTGATCGTCGGAACAATGTTTCTGACCGGCGCAGTTGGAAATTTTTGGGCGACGAAAGGCCGGCACTTCGGCTGGATCTTGCTGACCTGCGCCTTAGTGCTCGCGTGGTCTGGAGCATGGCTCCG
>JBPCWB010000190.1:0-12244 GCA_051009955.1 Hyphomicrobiaceae bacterium
CCGGTCCCTCGCGCTACGATCCCACCGTGCAGTCAACGACAGGAATGCGCAGACAATGCGAATACCCGCTCGAAAAGCTATTTGGCCTGATCCAACAGGTCTGCAAGTTCGTGCAGCGAATGCACCACGAACTGCGGCGCCCCACCGTCGACAGACTTCGTTTGATCGTGAATGCTGCGCTCGCGACGCACTTGGACACTGAGCCAACCGCGTGCATTCGGCGTTATGAAGTCCTTGGCCGGGTTATCTCCGACATACACAAACCTATCGCCGGTTCCGCCGAGCTGCTGCTCCATGTGCTGATAGGACCAGGGATGCGGTTTGTGATAATCGCGCCCGCCACCTTCGTGCGTGAACACGATTTCAGAGAAGTACTCGGCGATATCGAGTGCCCGTACCTTGGTCGCCTGCATCTCCGTCGTGCCGTCGGTAATCAACCCCAAAGGACCCAGCGTCGCAAAATGCTCGAGCGCCCATCTGGCATCGTCGAACAGCAGAATCTCCGGGTCATGCGTTCGGTAGATCTCGCGCAGTTCCGCGAAATCCTCATCCGAATGGTCTGGTCGATGTTTTTCAAACGTCGCCTTGAACAGCGCGCCGAGATGGCCCGCGTCCAGCATCGCAGCCATGTCTTCCGCGATACCTTGCACACCCCACCGTTCCTCTGCCCACCGACCGACAGCGCGAAAACCGGAATAGGCAAACTCGTGCTCGGGGTAGAGTGTATCGTCAAGATCGAAGACGACATGCAATCGGCTCATGGTGGTTCCTGCTCTTAGTCCTCAGGGCACCGACCGTCAGACGCGAGAATGGATTGATACCCTGGCTACAGTATAGCATCTCCACGATTGACATTCCTCCGCGATGGAGACATGTGTCCCAACCTGAAGACATTTTTCAAGAGAAACACGGAAGGAGCAATTGGCGATGTCGTACGCACCGGCCATATTCATCGATGGTGAATCTGGAACCACGGGGCTCGGAATCCGCGAGCGCCTGGCCGCTGTTCCCGGCATCAAAATCCGCTCAATTGCCGACCGCGACCGCAAAGACCCTAACGCCAAGAAGCGATTGATGGCGGATGTCGATCTGGTCGTGCTGTGTCTGCCCGACGCCGCCGCGCGTGAAACCGTCGCCCTCGCCGACTCGTTACCGGATTCCGGCCCGAAGATAGTCGATGCGTCGACCGCACATCGAGTGGCCGACGGCTGGACATTTGGCTTTCCGGAGCTCAACGCAGCGCAAATGACGGCAGTGCGCGACGCCACCCGCGTGGCCAATCCGGGCTGCTATCCGACCGGCGCGATCGCCTTGATCCGACCGCTCGTCGACGCCGGCATCATGCCTGCGGACTTTCCGGCAACTGTCAACGCCGTGTCAGGTTACACCGGTGGCGGCAAGGCAATGATCAAGTCCTATGAAGAGGGCACTGCTCCGCCATTTGAACTCTATGGCCTGGGTCTGGAACACAAGCACGTTCCAGAACTGCAGAAATATACGTTGCTGACGCGACGCCCGATCTTTGTGCCCTCCGTCGGCAACTTCCGACAGGGTATGCTGGTATCGGTGCCGCTGCATCTCGGTGAACTAAAGGGCAACGTGACGCCGACGGATCTCGAACAAATTCTGGCCCGACATTATGCCGGATCGGAGTTTGTCTCCGTGATCACGCGAGAAGGCGATTCCGAATCTGCAGGCGGACGCTTGTCGCCGGAAGCCCTCAACGATACCAACCGGCTCGAGCTGCGCGTTTTCGGTCATGCCAGCCATGGCCACGCCGTGCTCGTCGCACGCCTCGACAATCTCGGCAAAGGCGCGTCCGGGGCCGCCGTGCAAAACCTCAAGCTCATGCTCGGATTGAAATAGACGGGCAACACCGTCAGGGCGTCGCCCTCATGACCGTGCGAACGTGCCAGATGCTGACTGCAAAGACGATTGCAGCCAGCGTCTGGTGACCAATACCGAGCGTGATGGGGATGGAACCGTTGACAGCAATCAGCGTCCAGATGCCCAGCCCTGCCTGCATCAGCATGAGAAGCGCTAGCAGTAGAGCGGTCCAGGCAACACGTTCATTGTCGGCGGACCACAGGCGGGCCGCGTGCAGTGCTGCCACGACAACCAATACGTATGCGACCATTCGATGGTTGAACTGAATCGTCAGATGGTCCTCGAACATGCCGACATACCAGGGTGTCATGCCGAAGAGCCCGTCAGGAACAAGCTGACCATCCATCAGCGGCCACGTCGTATAGACGAGGCCGGCCTTGGTGCCCGCAACGAAGGCTCCCAATGCAACCTGGCATAAAACCAGAACCGCAATGACCGCCGCCGTCATCCGCGCCGCGGTCGGTAATTCCGTGAAATAGATCTGGTCAGGTCGCGGCGCCAGGTCGACCACCGTCCATACCAGCAGTGCAAGGATGAGAAATGCCATGCACAGATGCAGTGCCAGACGATACTGACTGACGTCGACCCTATCGCTGAGGCCTGACTGGACCATGTACCAGCCGACGAAACCCTGCAATCCGCCGAGACCCAACAACATAAACAAGCGCAGTCGATAGGTTGGAGGGATTTGACCGCGCATCCAGAACCAGGCCAGCGGGACGGCGAACGCCAGGCCAATCAAGCGCCCCAAAAAGCGATGAGCCCATTCCCACCAGAAGATGACCTTGAAGCCCGCCAGATCCATTGTCTGGTTGACCTCGCGATACTCGGGAATCTGTTTGTATTTTTCGAAAGCGTCCTGCCAGTCGGCTTGGCTGAGCGGCGGGATCGCACCGACAATCGGTTGCCACTCGGTAATCGACAGTCCGGAATCCGTCAGGCGCGTCGCACCACCGACAGCGATCATTGCAACAACCAGAATTGCCACAATCACAAGCCAGACGCGCACACCGCGGTGCGCATCAAGCCGCCCGGCGGCAGATGTCGCCGTTAGATCTAGCGCCATGGCGCGCAGCTACCGATATTGAACATGCGGGCGAGTTTAGCGCTGGAATTCCTGTCGACAATGTGCTGCAACGGCGCGGTTTACAAAAGGACAATGACTTGACCAGTCGAACCCGCAAATTTTTCGGTGCCATTGCCCTTCTGGTGTTCCTGACGGTTTACGCATTGATGGCCATGCTGCTGGCCATTGCGTTGCAGGTGAATGCGAGCAAATGGGTTGAGGTGCTGTATTACGTCGTGGCCGGGCTGGCGTGGACCATTCCGGCCGGTGCCATTGTCTGGTGGATGCAACAACCGGATGACTAATCCTTGCCGCGGGCCGCCAGGCGATGACTTCAGGCGACCGATTCCAGCTGGCCACCCACAATTTGGCTGCGCCGCGCGGCAAACGCCGAGGGCTCCGTTCTCTCATAGCGAATGATATCGATGTCTGTCACCTCGAAGCCGAGGAATGTGTCTTCGGCGTCGTCAACGGGCCGGCGGCTGGACTGCGAATCGCACACCACGATTCCAGCATCAAACCGGCCTTCAACGGCCTCGAATAGCGTTTGTGCCGTGTTGTAGCGGCCGATGACCAGGATTTGATCGTAGGCTTCGTCGAGCGCATCCAAAACGGTGTTCAAATCGTCGCCGTCGTAACTCGCTTCGCCGCGTTCGAAGCCCGGCCCCATCCCGATGTGATGAATCCGCGAGTCCGGAATGTTCGTAATGATGTCCTCGAACGTCGCTTTGCCGGTCAGGAGCTCGGTAATGCCGGGTCGATTGGCAAGACCGACGACATTTGAAAAGCCCTCGTGGTCCAGGTTCCAATCGATCACGATGACCTGAGCCCCCGCCTTGCTGAGTTCGCGGGCAAGCGAGATACCTTCATCGGCAGGATCGATACCGTGCCGTTCACCCACGATGATCGTCCGGAAACCGGCGACTTCCTCGCCCCGCGTCAGCAAGTGTGTCGCGATACCGTTGCTCGTCATTGTGATTGCGTCAGCCTCGTCATCGGTCTTGACCTGAACCTCGCGCACCGGGTCTGCACGCCGCGGCCACTGCGGCGGAGCCGGTGACGCTGTCGGTTGCTCGCCCTCGAACACCGGATTAACGTCCTCTCCTTCCGGTTCGGCAACTGCCAAGCCAACCGTGGGTCGAGCGGCCCGTTGAGGCCGGCCGGCTACGACAATCTCGCGCGCCGTCACGATGGCTAGCCCAAGGATCATCACCGCTACCATCACCAGCAGCGTGTAGGGGACCTTCTTCGGGAATGTTGGCACACTCGAAACGCGCGCCTTCGACACGGTTCGAGCTTCGACAGGCACGCTCTTCGTGACGACTAACGTTTTGTTGTGTTCGAGCTGGCGTTGCAGGCGCTCCAATTCTGCGCGCTTTGCCTTGGCGCCGCTCTCAAGCGAGTTCAGTCGAGCTTCATCCTCCGAGTTGGCGACAGCTTTCGGCTTCAGACGCGAAATCTCATCTTGGACGTCCTGCACCTGGAACACCGCCGTGCGATATTCCTTCTCGAGACCGCGTACGATCTTGCGAACCTCACGACGAATCGAGGTCTTCAAACCGGCAAGATCTGAATTCAGTTGCTTCATCCGCGGATGAGTCGGAGGCAAAGTCGAGCCGGCCGCGGCAACCTTGCGCTCGGCGCGCGTGCGCCGATCAATGAGCCGCCGGATGACCGGGGAGCCTTGCACCCCAGGTAGCTCATCGAGAAGACCGCGCGACGAACGGTCCAGAGCTGTCTTCCACTTGGATTCGCTCAACGATCGTGCCGCCTCCAGCTTGAGGAGAGTCGCGTTCAGCGCCGCCAGCCGTTGTGCTTCGGCAGACGTCGCCGGGTCACCGACACGAACCTCGTCCTTCTGCCCGCGGAACCGCTCGACCGCAGCTTCGGCTTCCACCAGCTCACGATTCAACTGCTCGATCTTGGGCAGGAGGGTATCAACGACCTGCTGCGCTTCATTGACTGGCACGTCAATCAGGTTCTGGCGGTAGGTATCCGCGATCTGGTTGGCCACTTTGGCCGCCAGCGCGGGCTCCTGAGCCGCGTAGCGGATGGCAATAAAGCGGTTGTCGTTGACAGCGGTCACCTGCAGACGCTTTGCAAGCCCCTTTAGAACATCTTCATCATTGACAAGGCCTTGAGGGGCGTTGGCCAAACCAACTGTACGCAACACTGACGCCAGTGCGCCATCATCTCCACCGGCACCAAATTCTGCATGGCGAGTCAGCCGAAGTTGCTTGGCCACCTGTAACAGAAGGTCTGGTGCGCGGAGGGCATTGATATGTGTGTTGATTGCGTCACGTTCCAACCTTTGAGGCACACCGCTGAGGCCAGCGTTGCCATTGTCAGCATCGGGAAACGGAGTGGTTGACTTGGCGGTGATCGCCAACCGAGCTACGGAGGTGAACTGTGGTTTGACCAGTGACAATCCGGCGAATGTCAAGAGCCCCGCACCGAGCGATAACGCAAGAAGTGTTGGCAAACTGCGCCACAATCCGCGGCCAAGGCTCACAATATCAATATCTCGACGTTCCATCCAACCAGCATCCGTATCGGTGCCTCAATTGCTCGAATCAATTTACGGTTGTGTCAGATTTGAACACGATGCTGTAACTAATCCCTTAATTCGGGTCTCTAACCCTCTAACTTTCTTGAGATCTTCTCAGAATTCGCTGTCCTGGAGCAGACGTCCGGTCAAGCAGCTACAACGCGAAGAGGCACGTCCATCCAGAGGAATTGGCCTCCACGTCAGGATCAAGGGCCGCGTCCGGCCGTTGCGATCGTGCGGGGCAACGGGTCAGCACCGCGTATCGGACCAAACGATATGCACGCACTCTCGAACGCATGAGTCGAATGCAGCGACCGACCGCAGTCCGACTCTAATTGTTGATCCTCACTGTTCGAAATCCCATTCTCTCGTCGCACAGCGCAAAACGCACCGCAGCACGCGAGCCTCGACCGAGCTTGCTGGATGGGTTCCTGGCGAACAACTCCGTTTCAATCTCAGCGAGTGTTGCGATCGCGCCCACTGTCCGCGCAGGCCATAATCCGACGCCTATGCAGAGGCTTTCTCCCATAATCGGATGGCCTTCTGTTGGGCGCTCCGACAGTCTCCAACGAACGTTCGCAGTGCCGACACAATGGCCGTCGACCGATATCCATGACGCGATTGCCAACACATTCGCCACCTCTTAGCCTGTCGGCAGGTCACCATTCAGCGTCGGGGCAAACCAGCATGTTCATTCGCACGATCGAACAGAATCCGGCCCTCGAAGATTTCCGTCTCGAGGTGCGCGACTTCTGCGAACGGGAACTTCCGAAAGAGACGCGGCGCAAACAGGAACTCGGCCAGCACATTGATCGGGACGAGTACGCTGCATGGCTCAGAAAACTCGGCGCACGTGGATGGCTCACGGGCAAATGGCCCAAAGAGCACGGGGGGCTCGGCTGGGACCCAGACCAATATGCCGTCTTCAGCGAGGAACTTGGCCGCGCCTCAGCGCCGCCGATCGTCCCCTTTGGCGTCAATATGGTTGGCCCGGTCATCTGCACGTTCGGCAACGCCCATCAAAAGCAGCAACATCTGCCTGGAATCATCAAGCATGAGACCTGGTGGTGCCAGGGGTACTCGGAACCCGGCGCCGGGTCTGATCTCGCCAATCTCCAGACACGCGCGGTCCGCGACGATGACCACTACGTCGTCAATGGACAGAAAATCTGGACGTCCTACGCCCACTGGGCCGACATGATGTTCTGCCTGGTTCGCACCAATCCGGACGTCAAGAAACAGGAAGGCATCTCATTTCTACTCATCGATATGCAGACACCGGGTATCACGGTGCGCCCGATTATCGGCATCACCAAGGGACACCACCTGAACGAGGTCTTCTTCGAAGATGTCCGTGTTCCCGCCGGAAATCTCATTGGCGAGGAAGGCAAAGGTTGGACATACGCAAAATTCCTGCTCGCCAACGAGCGCGTCGGAGTCGTCGAAATCGGTAAGTTCGAGCGCTATCTGGATCACCTGCGCCACCTCTTGCGTGAAACCAAGGAAGGCGGTCAGCCGTTAGCCGAGTTGGCGGAGTTCAAACGCAAAATTGCCGAGCTTGACGTCGAGTTCGAAACTGTGAAGGCCTTGCTCGCAGACCAATTGGCCGCGGCGCAGCACGAAGGAGCACCGTCATTGATGGGTGCCGCCGCGCTCAAAATCCGCGGGTCCGAATTCCAGCAATCCGTCTTGCAGACGATCATGGACGTCTTTGGCCGACACGGTATGGCTTATCAGGACGAAGCGCTCAATCCGGGATGGAATGGCAAGGTCGTGGGACCCGACGAAATGGCCGGCCTTGTCTATGAACACCTGTATCGGCGCGCAGCGACGATCTACGGCGGCTCTACCGAAGTGCAAAAGAACATCATCGCCAAGGGCGCGCTCGGTCTGTGATCGCGCCGGAGAATAGGCATGCCAGCATTCAGCAGCGACGAACGTCAGCTCCTGCACGACAGTCTACGGGACTACTTCGGCACGAAATACGCCTTCGAGCGCTACCGCGAATTATCGAGGCCTGAGCATGCGGATGGCTTCGGGCGCACCGAGTGGCAGGACTATGCCGATTTGGGTTGGCTGGGCGTCGCTTTGCCGGAGAGTGTCGGCGGATCCTCGGGCGGTGCGACAGAACTCGGCATCGTGATGGCCACTGCCGGCGCGGCACTGGCGCTCGAGCCGCTGCTCGCAACGGTCGCTCTCGGGGCAAACGCCATATCGCTCGCCGGCACGCCGGATCAGCAGGCACAGTTGACGGACATCGTCGCAGGCAACCATACGCTCGCCTTCTGCCATGCCGAATTCGACTCGGGCTATACGCGGGATTTTGTCACAACACACGCCCAATCCGACGATGATAGCTTCGTACTCAATGGCCGCAAGGCCTTTGCGCTTCATGCCCATGCTGCCGACACCTTGCTGGTTTCCGCCCGCGTCAACAGAGGCGATGGACCTGTCGCTTTGTTTCTCGTTCCGAGCGACAGCAGCGGCCTGGAATTGCATGGCGCGCCGGCACTGGACGGCAGGCGGGGCGCCGCCGTTATCTTGGAGAACGTCCGTGTGCCCGCCGACATGCGGCTGGGCAAAAGCGATCGCGATTCTATCGCCATCATCGATGCGGTCATCGATCGCGGTGTTCTGGCGTTATGTGCAGAGGCGGCCGGAGCCATGGCAGCTGTGACTGAGCAGACGATCGAATATCTCAAAGCACGCGAACAGTTCGGGCAGCCACTATCCAAGTTCCAGGTGCTGCAACATCGCCTCGTCGACATGAACGTCGCAGCGGAAGAAGCCCGTGCCGTTACGCATGCCGCGCTCCGGGCCAGTGACCAAGAGGCCTCGGACGCGCAGGAGAAAATCTGGAAAGCGAAAGTCAAGACTGCCAAGAGTGCGCGATTTGTTGGTGGTCAGGCGATTCAGCTGCACGGTGGCATGGGCATGACCGACGAACTCGCGATCGGCCACTACTACAAGCGGTTGACCATGTGCGAGACCATGTTCGGCGACGCAGAGTGGTATTTGCAGAAGCTTGCGGAGCGGGAAAGCGGGCTATGATTGAAGAGATCATCAATATCGCAACGACTGACGGTGAGATGGAGACGTTCATCTGCGGGCCCGAGCGCGGTGTTCACCCGGCCGTCTTCATGATGATGGACGCACCTGGCATCCGCGAAGAACTCTATGAAATGGCACGACGGCTGGCGACAACCGGTTATCATGTTCTGCTACCCAACCTCTATTACCGGGCCGGACGCGATACTAAGTACGGGACAGACGTTCTCGTGCATGGCAGCATCGAACACTCCCGGATGCGAGCCGTGCGCACCAAGATGACGATCCCGCCGGTGATGGACGATGTCGGCGCAATGCTCGCCCACATCGCATCTCAACCACGCATCAAGACGGACGCCGTCGGCATCCACGGCTATTGCATGAGTGGGCCTTACGCCCTGGCCGCAGCAGCCCGCTATCCAGATAGAATTGCGGCGGCAGCGTCGTTCTATGGGACATGGCTGGTTAGCGACGCCGAAGAGAGCCCTCATCTCTCGCTTGGACAATGTAAGGGTGAACTTTACATCGCGTGCGCCGAATTCGATGATCTCGCGCCAATGGAAATGGTCGCGGAACTTAGAACGCTGTTTGAAGCGGCGGACTGCCTCGGCGAGTTGGAGATTTACGACGGTGTCCACCATGGCTTCGCTTTCCCCGGCCGCAAGATCTACGATCGACCTGCAGCGGAACGCCACTGGGAACGATTGATCGCGCTCTACCGAAGCCGGCTCGGATAGTCATTTCCAACCACGATGAGTGGCCCACAGCGCAAGCTGCCGGAAATAATCTTGTTGGTGGCCCAGGTGACAGTCTCTCCCAGCCTCTGAGCGATGGCGTGCGTGTCAGACGGACAAGTGACCCAACCGATCCGCTCAGTGAGACCCCAGTCATAAAAGCCTTCGTCGCAGCAATTGCAGCCGCCGCCACCATTGCTATCGCGACGATCCCCGCACAGGCCGGAAGTCTGGCACCGCTGAAGTCGCTGGACACAGGCGTGACGTTGTCGAACGAGCTGGTTCACAAGACCGGACGCCGCAACCGGCGGATCGTTGGAGGTATTGTATTCGGTCTCGCTGTTGCTGACGCAATCGCCCGGTCGAGGCTCCATTCTTGCCTCCAACTGGTCATCAGAGATGCGATCGAGTTTACGACAAGGCCACCCAAGCCACCAAGGCCTATCGATTTTCGCAATCGACTGCTCCACCATGCCGCCGACACTCCACACCACGGCGAGCTCCACAACATGCCTTTCGAAACCGAATTCAAGATCGCCTGGGGAGATTGCGACCCCGCTGGGATCGTATTCTACCCCCGCTACTTCTATTGGTTTGATACAACCTACCAACGCTGGCTGCAGGCTAACGATCTGAGCCAGGCAATCCTTCAGGCGCGTTATGGAATCGTCGGCACCGGTGTGATCGACACTGCGGCCGCGTTTCGAACGCCGTCCCGCGACGGCGACAGTATAACGGTGCGCGCATCGGTCACCGACTGGCAGGAGCGATCATTCAGAGTTGACTACGAGTGTCGGCGCGAGGACCGCACGATTGCCATAGGCCATGAAACCCGCGGCTGGTTCGAGATTACTGACCAACGCATTCGCCGCGGGACAATACCTGACGAATTCCGTCTGGCTTTGAGCTAAGCCTTTCGCGACAGGTCGCTCAGCGTTCCGAACAGAGCATCGGTGAGCCGTCGTTTCGGATTCTTCGGCCTTTCAAGCAAGGCAACGGTCCGGGTCAGTTGCGGCGTGCCCAAGGGCAATGCGCGAATGCGGTCTGGCAGCGGCGGCGCCAAGGGATGGCGCGGAACCACTGACACGCCGAGACCGTGCGATACCAAAGAGGTGATCGCCACCAGCGAGTCGACCTCCATATCGTGGCGCACGATAACGCCAAGATCGAGCAAGTGCCTTTCGATTTGCTGGCCGGCCCATGTTTTGCGGCTGAACCACACAAAAGGTAGTGCCTCGAGAAGCTCTTCGGACGTTGTCTCGGGCCGATCCACAGGCGCAATCACAAACAGCGGCTCGCTGACGATGGTTCTCGCCTCGACACCATCGAGAGGACGCTCGGGTGCGGTCGAAATGGCAACGTCGAGCTCGCCGCTGCGAACACCAGCGACCAGCTCGCTCGATAGGCCGGTGTGCATGCGGACCTGCAATTTCGGATGTTGTTCTCGCAGCCTAGCCAGCGCCGCTGGAACAAGGTTGGTCATTGCCGATGGCACAACGCCGGCGCTCAACGACCCGATGAGTCCGGCCTCGGCGCCCAGTGCCGCCATTTCGTCCATCAGGTCGATCATCCGACGGCAGCAGTCGAGGACGGCGATGCCCCGGTCGGTCAGAACCGGCGGTCTGCGACTGCGATCGATAAGCACAACCCCAAGCTCATCCTCCAATGCCTTGACCTGAAGACTGACAGCCGAATGGCTCAAGCCGACAGCGTCGCCGGCGGCAGAAAACGACCCCGTCTCGGCAATGGCAATCATCGTCTTCAGTTGACGTAGGTTCATCTGACGAGGCCTGTCCAGATCAATACTGTGAGTTTTTCTAACATAACATCGGAAATAAAGTCATTTTACTCAGAAGAATAATAAACATAGAGTGCAATTGATCACGACTTCGTTATGACAGCGTTACTGAGACGTCCGCGAAATGCCGGGGGAGGCAGAAATGAATTTTGAGCTCAGCGAAACCCAGCAGCTTTTACGGGACAAAGCCCAGACCCTCGCGGTCTCGACCATTGCTCCACGCGCGGCAGACGTCGACGTCAGTGAACAATATCCCTGGGACAACGTCAGCGCACTGACGGGCGCGGGCTTCATGGGCATGACTGTCCCAACGAGCCTCGGCGGTCGTGGTCTGAGCTATCTCGATACCACCCTCGTGATCGAGGAGATGGCGAAAGTCTGCGGCATTACCGGCCGCATCGTAGTCGAAGGAAATATGGGTGCGATCGGCGCCATCCTCGCCTACGGCTCACAGGAACAACAGACGCTCGCCGCAAATCTGGTGCTTGGCGGCGATAAACCGGCAATCTGCATTACCGAGCCGGAGGCCGGCAGCGCCGCAACGGAAATGACCACGACGGCCCACAAGCAGGGTGACAGTTACATCCTGAACGGGACCAAGCACTGGATTACAGGCGGCGGCGTCTCGAAGTTGCATCTCATATTCGCGCGATTGATCGAAGACGGTGCGGACCGCGGCATCGCCGGTTTTCTCGCACTGCGCGATGAGGACGAAGGCCTTGTGGTTGGCCGCCGTGAATATGCGATGGGGCTGCGTGGCATCCCAGAAACTCAGATTCACTTTCGCGATCTCAAGCTGAGCGCGGATCGCATCATCATTCCGCCGGAGGGTACCAAACGTGGCTTCGCCGGCTTGATGAACGCCTACAATTCGCAGCGCGTGGGCGCCGCAACCGTTGCACTCGGCATTGCCCAAGGCGCCTTCGAGGCGGCCGTCGCATTCGTAAAACAACGCCACCAGTTCGGCCGCCCGATCGCCGAGTTCCAGGGCCTGCAATGGATGCTTGCGGATGCACAGATTCAACTCGATGCCGCACGTATGATGATCTGGCGAGCCGCAGCAAGTGCGCAACAAACACCATCCGGATTCCCGGAGCCGCAACTGGCCGCGGAAGCGAAAGTCTTCGCCTCCGAGATGGCAGTCAAGGTCACCAACGACGCGC
>JBPCWB010000191.1:0-3950 GCA_051009955.1 Hyphomicrobiaceae bacterium
GCATCAGTTCGTGACCGCCTGACGCGGACTGGACAGTCCACCCTTCGGCACCGAGGCGAGCGGCTGTTTCCGCGTAGGGTTGCGGCTCGCGATCGTTGGCAATGAGATACGTTCCGAGCGATGACGGTGCGTGCAAATCAATCCTGTCGGTGAATGTTTTTGCCGGGTGTGGTGTCAGGCGCTGTCCAACCGCTGCCGCTATCTCAGAGTCCGGAATGGCGAACCTGTCGACATTCGGCACGGGAATCCGCCAACCAGCCCCCTCGTTTTGAATTGCGCGCTCCGTCTCGGACCGCGCGGCCGGCGCCAACACGTCCAGCGCGCGCTGCCCGTTGCTCGGCCAGAGCGCTTCGATCAAGACGAAGCCTTCGATGAGATCCGGTCGTCGGTCGACAATAGCACGCGCGATCATGCCTCCGTAGGAATGTGCGCACAGGAGATGCGGAACATCAGGAAGGACCGCCTCGATGTGGTCTTCCAGTCCGATCGTCGGCGAGAGATTTTCAGCGTCGGCGCCAAGGCCGGGCAGGTCCGGAGCTTGCACCTCATGACCTCTCATGCGCAATCTCTCGGCGACGGCCTGCCAGGCCCACCCACCATGCCAGGCGCCGTGAATGAGGAGAAACAGCATCACACTCTCGCCCGCGCCAGCCGGGCCCCCTCCGCCAACGCTTCGAACTTTGCAAAGCAAACGTCGGCATCGACGAGGCCATCCCCGGCAAAGGTGCCGAAACCACAGTCGCTCCCGCCCATCACGCGCTCAGGACCGACAATGTCGGAAAACTTCAAAAGGCGTTCGGCGATGAGCTCAGGGTGCTCAACGTAGTTCGATGTCGAATCGATGACACCCGGACACAGGATTTTCTCCGCTGGCAGATCGACCGTCTCGAAAACCCGCCACTCGTGGGCATGACGCGGATTGGCCGCCTCGAACAGCAACGTGCTCGGCTTCGCCTTGAGAAGAATGTTGATCACACGATCGAGGCCGATGTCCCGCGTGTGCGGTCCCTCGTAGTTTCCCCAGCAGATGTGGATGCGCAGCCGGTCGGCCGGCAGGTCGGCGAGCGCCGTATTCAGAACATCAACCTGCTCCTCCGCCGCCTTGAGGAACACGGCTTCGTCGTCATGCTTAAACGTCGTGTGCCGCCCCATGCCGAGGTCCGGACAATCGATTTGCAGGTCGAAGCCCGCTGCGACGATCGCTTCATACTCGCTCTTCATGGCAGCAGACAACGCTTCAAGATAGGCTGTGCGGTTCGGGTAGTACTCGTTCTTCTGGAAGAGTGCGATGACGCCGGGTGATGCCGCGTTCATGAAGGCCGCACGGGCGCCCGAGGCGTTGACTGCCTGACGTAGGCGCTTGAGATCGGCGTCCAATTGGCTGGTATCCCTGACAGCAATCGGGCCCTGACAACAGGGCGTAGGTCGCTCCAGTGCCCCTTCGCGCCAGCGTTTGAGCTTGGCTGCAAAGCCTGGAAAATCCTCGACGTCCGCTCCCGGTGTGCCAGGCGTGTGCCCGCCGAATCCAGTCAGACGATCCTTGATGTAGTTGGCATAGCCGATCTTGGAGAACTCGCCGTCGGACACAACGTCAACACCGATGGAAACTTGCCGCTTAACGATGTTGTTGACTTCCTGGGTGACGATATCTTCGAAATTTTCTGGTGCTTGCCCGAGTTCCTCACGCGCCTGCAGCACGTCACACACGTTGTCTGGCCTCGGCAGCGAACCGACATGGGTTGTGAGGAACGTCGTCATGTGGACTATCCTTTGACTGCGCCGGCCGTCATCCCGGCGATGATCTGGCGTGCCGCGAAAAACGTGAAGAGAAGCGGCGGAATCACGATCAACGTGCCCATCGCCATAATCCGCCCCCACTCGACGCCGGTGTCCGTTAGAAAACCTGATACGGCAACCGGCAGCGTTCGCGTATTGCGCCCGGTCAATAGCAGCGCGAGGATGAATTCGTTCCATGCAATACGGAACGTGAAGATGCCGGCGACGGCATATCCGGATTTCATCAACGGTAGAAGGACCCGGAAGAAGACCTGTAGCGGTGAGGCGCCGTCGACGATGGCAGCCTCCTCGAGCTCCACCGGAATTTGCTTGTAGAACCCGAACAGCAGCCAAATTGCGAATGGAAGATTAAGGGCAGTGTAGAAAAATATGAGCACCGCCAGATCATTGTCGATGCTGAATGTCGCGACCATTGCGAACGCGGGCACGGCAAGCACCGCCGGTGGCACCATGCGCACGAGCAATGTCGCATTGGCCAGGAACTGCCGTCCCCTGAACTCGGACCGCGCCAGCGCATAGGCACAGAGCCCTCCGAGAAATAGTGTCAGAAACGTCGATACAGATGCAACAATGACCGAATTGACGAGATAGCGGTCGAACTTTCCGCGGCCCCAGATGTAGTCATAGTTGTCCATCGTCGGCACGAAGAAAAACCAGATCGGCTTCCCTTCAAAGATCGTCACTTCGTTCTTGAACGAGGTCGAGACCATCACCCAGATCGGCAGCAGGCAAATGATGGCGAGCAGCAGCAGGCAGATATAGTGCCAAGTGTTTTGCCACGAGGTGGCGTTGGCACTGGCACTGGCACTAGACATCAGAGCGCTCCTTCATCGGGTTGCCGATGACAAGGATGCCAAGGGAAAGGCAGAATACAATTGCGATGAGGAGGACAGAAATCGCTGACGCATAACCGAGAAGCTGCGCGTCGAAGGCGCGGTTATAAATGTGTAGCGACAACAGCTCCGTCGAACGGCCCGGCCCGCCGCCGGTCATGATGTACATCACCTCCAATGCCCGGAAAACGTCGATTAATCGCATCAACAATGCGATCACGAGTATCGAGCTGATCATCGGCAATTTGATCAGAAAGATCTGCTGCCACCAATTGGCGCCATCAATGCGGGCGGCCTCCAGCACTTCCGCCGGCAACGCTTGAAGGCCTGCAATCACGATGATGAAGATAAATGGTGTCCACTGCCAGATATCGGTGAAGACGATGGCGAAGAAGGCCAGTTCCGCATCGCCGAGCCAGACTTGTGGCTCGATGCCGAACCAGGCACCCAGATAGTAGTTGATCCAGCCGACACGTGCATCGAACAGATAACGCCAGATCAAGCCAACAACCACGGGCGACACCATCAGTGGCAAAATGAAGATCGTGCGAAATACAGACGCGCCCCGGATTGGTTTTTCAAGCATGAGCGCCAGAGCGATGCCGAGCACCATCTCGATGGTGATCGTCCAGAACCCGAAGCGGAATGTCACCCAGATCGATTCCCAGACATCGGGGTCGGTAAACATGCGCTGAAAGTTCGCGAACCCTACATTGTCGGCATCCGCGAAGTCCGTGCCGATCTTCCAATTATGGAAGCTGAGATAAAAGGCATCGATGACCGGATAGACGAGGCCGGCAAACATCACGACCACAGCGGGCGCGATGAAAAAATATGGTGTCAGCGCGCGATAATCGCGTTGCGCTTTGGCGGCCTCGGTCATCTGGCAGACTTTGTCGGTATCCGATGTCAGGTGGCCGGGCGAATGCGTCTTCACCCGGCCGGTACGTGCAACGAGCGATCACACGGCGCTTACTTGCGATAGTCCGTCCAGGCATAATAGCCTTCACGCTTCATGATCGCGCGCGCCTTCTTGGCCGCCGCATCCATGATTGGCTGGATCGGTTTGTCGGTGGTGATCACCTCCGTCAGAGCCTGACCGAGCACGTCGATGTTGAGCTCGTTCCATTCAGGAATCAGCGGCCGCCAATCCGGATCGGCACACGGCAGCTGCTCCAGGATCACCGGGTATTCCGCGAACTTGTCCGAGAAGTGCTTGATCGTCGACATCCGCACCGGATCACCGCCGAGTTCGACCATGCGCTTGTCGCCGGCCTTAGAGGTCATGTACTGGACGAACAGAAACGCGGCTTGCTTGTT
>JBPCWB010000192.1:0-2773 GCA_051009955.1 Hyphomicrobiaceae bacterium
CGATGAAGGCCATGAAAAAGAAAACAACCGCCACCATAATCGTCACCGCGGCCGAACGCGCGACGTATTGCACAGCCAGAAGAATAATCGGAATCAGAACCCACCATGGCATATTGCCAAAGAGATATAGAGAGCCATCCAGCAGCCAGCTCAACGGCTGCGTAATTGGGTCCAGCACGAACTTGAGGGGGTCCTTGATGTCGAGAAAAGCCTGTTCGACACCTGAGGTCATGTCGCGCGAACGCGGGACGGCGGCGCAAGACTTGTTGAGATTGTCCAACGACGGAAATGACAGTTCATACCATGGGGTATCGCTGGCGCCGCGAGATTTGGCCAGCAAATCTGCCATGCTCATGGTGCCGCCTTCCTTGGTTCCGGCGTCGCACCACTCGCGCAAACCTAGTGCATTGAACAGGCCGTCAAATGAACCCATGCCTTCGATCTCTCCCCTATACATCAACCCATTTGCAACCGCGGAGCCTAAGCTCTTCTTCGGTCTCTCCGGTCTACTGGCCGGTTGGGTCGTCCGTTAGCTAGCGAAAAAACGGGCGCGCCTGGCGCGCCCATTTCATATCTACTGGTTGACGGTGCCGGTTACTTCAAAACGGCAGCCAGCTTATTCTTGGCCTCATCGTTGAGCCATCCGCCCCAGACACTCTTGTATTTGGTGAGGAAGTAGACGGCCGCTTCGTCGGCAGACGCCTTCTTGTCTTGTTTCCAAGCCAGCACCTCGCCCATCTGGGCATTGGTGAAAGCAACATTCTTCATCAGTGCGAACACAGCCGGATTATTGCTGGCCAGGTCCGAGGTCATCGTCGTGATGACACGGGCATTGGGAAACGCCGAAACACCTGGCGTTGCGCAGTCCTTGCCGGATGCATTGCACTTGTGGACGTCTGGCTTATGGTCGCCAACGCTGACCTTCACCATGGGATACTTACCGAGAACGGCCGTCGGCGCCCAGTAGTAGCCGAACCAAGGCTTCTTGTCGGCATAAGCCGCCGCGATCGAAGCCGCCAGCGTCTCACCTGAACCATGGTTGAAGACTTCCATCTTCTTATCCAGCTCAAGCGCCTTGATCACATTGTCATTGATCTTGCGGCAGGCCCAGCCATCCGGACAATTGTGGAATTTGCCACCAACCAATTGCGGGTTCTTGAGAACGCCATCAATCGTTTTCAGCTCTGGATGCTTTTCGGCAAGATAGGTCGGAACCCACCAGGCCTCCACGCCGCCATCTGACAACACATTCGTTGCCGTCTTCACCTTACCGGCCGCTTCCAGCTTGAGATAGGCCGGCGTCGAATTCACCCAAAGTTCGGTGACAATGTCGGGCTTGCCGGTTTCTGACAGCGACGTCACGGCTGTTGTCGTGGCTGACGGAACTTTTTGAACCTTGCAGCCATACCCTTGTTCAAGAATAAACTTGGCCACTGCCGTCACGACCTGCGACGACGCCCAATTCATTTCGGTTATCTGGACCTCGCCACACTTTGCCATCGCGACGGATGACGCCAGGGTCGCACCCGCTACGGCGCTGACGATACCAACGATCGTTTTTCGCATACTGAATTCTCCCATCATTTTGGATAATTGTTTCGCCGAATCGGGCGCGAATGCGCCCCGATTGCCCACCCAGGCACGGCACCCAGCGAAGCTGCACAGCGCAACGCGCCAGCAGATGGCGCGCGACATTCTTGTGCCTTTGGTGTGATAGTACTCGACCTTGCTTCGCCAGACGTTGAGGGCCAATCGTGAGGTAATTTGAGATCAATCAAACGGGCTCACGCTGCATAACTCCGCACTATAGGGACAGGCGGGCGGCAACGCAAACACCGTCGGACAAAGGCCACGGATCGTCCTGGCCCAAAACGTCCACCATTAGCCCAACAGGTTCTGCGGTTTAGACGAACGCTGAACGGACCCAGGGCTTGACGGTTCTAGTCATTATCACTCAGGCCGGCGCCGGCACCGCGTTCCCGCGATTGGCTGGTCGATGGCACGTAGGTGCGGGCTGCAAGGCTATCGGCATCCTGCCACACCGACGGCATCACATCGGCACCCCGGGCGCATCGCGTTGGTTCAGCGATCGAATGACAATGAGCGGACAAAGCCAGTGTCATGTCGCCGGCATCATCGATCGGCACAAGTATATTGTCGGGCCATGCGCCATCCAGCTCAGCAGCAACTTCATTAGTCCGGAGATGAAATGCGATGCCGCGATCCAACGCAGCGACGCTGGCAAGGCCAATGAGCAATTCCGGAGACTGCAAGCCTTGCACAATCAGTTTGTTAAACTTGGCTTTCACCTGCACCGCGTCGACAGCAGCAACGCACGCGGCAACTGCACCACCCTGCAAGAGCGTTGGTCCTGCTCGATCGACATTGCGAACCGTCACGCCACTCGACTGTCGACAGCCTGTCAGCACGGCCCCGACCCCATCCTGACCGTATCGGCACAGCCACCTTCCGGCGCGGGCGGCGTCAACAGCAACGCCGTGCGGCAGTCCCGCCCCCCGGACAGCTTTTACCAGAATTGACTCGATTTCATTGAGCGAGCGGTGCATCAAACCTCCTCGAGAACCGGCAGCCACCAATCGTCGGTGAACTGGCCAGTCATGTCATCGAACAGGGGAGCCCCTTGATAGAGCGTGATCCGGGTCCACAATTCCGACTTCGGATCGAATTTCGATGCGCCGAAGAAGGATAACTTACAGCGCAGCATGTCGATCGGCAGACAGCTTTCACCGATGAGATTGTCCTGGATTTCCGC
>JBPCWB010000193.1:0-2711 GCA_051009955.1 Hyphomicrobiaceae bacterium
TCAGTCGCTATCCGATTTCAGACATCAACAGCGTGCCCGCGGACATCAAGGACATGGTGTTGGCAGTCCAGGAAAAGGCCGGGTTTGTGCCCAACGTATTTCTTGCCCTGGCACATCGACCGGAAGAACTGCGCGTCTTCTTTGCCTATCACGATGTTCTGATGGAAAAGGAGAGCGGGCTGACCAAGGTGGAGCGCGAGATGATCGTGGTCGCGACATCCAGCGAAAACGGCTGCCAGTATTGCGTCATTGCTCATGGTGCAATCTTGCGCGTAAGATCGAAGAATCCACAGATTGCGGACCAGATTTCTGTCAATTACCGGAAGGCCGATATCACGGCACGACAGATGGCAATGCTTGACTTCGCCGTGAAAGTCTCGAAGCATTCCGAGGCGATCACAGATCACGACTTCGAGTGCCTGCGCGAGCATGGTTTTTCCGACGAAGACATTTGGGATATCGCTGCCATTACTGCCTTCTTCGGGCTGAGCAATCGCATGGCAAATTTTATGTCGATACGTCCCAATGACGAGTTTTATGGAATGGGTCGTTGATGGGCCGGCTGATTGTCACGCAACCCTACCACAAGGATTGCCCGGCCCTCCGCGAAAATTGAAAGCGATCAACCCTCTCTGCAACAACTCAGTTATTGAGACTCGTGTGAACTTGCGGTCGACGATACGGCAAAGCACGTGAATCAAAATCTCGTCGAGGTAAATGGGGATGCCCTGAAACGGTTTGTGGAGGTAATCCGGTCAATGCGAGCGAGTTACACGGCAAACGGATAAAATTCACAAGTTATTGAAATTGCTGGTGCACGGGACAGAACAAAACTGCGAACACGCATATTGCTGAAATTGCGAAGTAAATTCAGCCGGCTCTCCAGGCTGCGTGCTCGCACCACTGATTTGATCGGTCTTTACCATCGTGTTCGGCAAAGATGCAGGCATGCCCAAGGCCTAGTTCCGATGGATGTGATTGTATCGCCTAGGCCATTGTTCATGACGGCCAGTGCTCGTCTGGTCATTGCAGGACGATCCGCATCTATCGGCGATCCATGCTGCACATGGATACGTGATTGCTCCGATTTGGCGCATATGCTACGCGGCAATATTTGATCCAGATCAATCTTTGAATCGCTCTGCCGATACTAGCCTGAATAGTGGTTGCTGAAACTCGCAATTTGATAGCCTTGGGACTGCAATGAGCGACTATTGCTACGACCTTGTAACAATGGAGCATATCGTTTCACAGGCTGAAACGATGGACCGGATGCTTGAACGAGTTGGAGTGGACCCAAATAGTGCGACCCGCGTGGAAGACGGTATGGCCTGGTACGAGGCGCGCATGCGTTGTCTCGATTGCCAGTCGATTGCACGATGCAGGGCGTGGTTGGCGGGCGTGTCATCCGGCGGCAATCTGGAAGCGCCGGAGTTTTGTCCGAATGCATCGTTCTTCCGCGACTTCAATTCTGACTGCAACTGACACTGCACCGATTTGGCAAGGCTTTGCACGACACCCGGACGGCGCTTCCGCTTCGGGCACAGCGGTCGTCTGCTGCCCGTCGTCACAACGGAATGGGACACGATTTGGAATACTATGAGTTCGGAACGAGATGATGTCCGTCCGTCGATGACAGCTCTCGGCACCAGGGATTACGTTGGCTATGGTGTCGACTATCTTTCCGTCACGGGCTCCGTTTTGGACGGCGCGCCGAACGGCCTTGCCATGCAATGCGACTTGCTCCACCAATTATGCTTCATTGCACAAGCTGGTCGCTCTATGCTCGTCAATTCTGAGAACGAGGATGTTTGCCGTGCAAAGCGATCAGGTTATGTGGCGGCCCACACCGGCGATTGTCGCTGAAGCGAATTTGACGAGGTTCATTCAAGCCTGTGCTGTCAGTGACTACGACGCTCTTCTGCAGTGGGCCGAAGCCGAGCCTGAGGAGTTCTATCGATCCCTTTTCGCTCACGTTGACTATCGGTTTTTCGAGGAGTTCGACTCCGCTGTCGATTTCTCTGCCGGTATCGAGCGGACGCGATGGTGCATCGGCGGGCGCACGAACGTTACCCTCAATTGTCTTGACAAGTGGATCGGCACGCCGACCGCACAAAAGACAGCGCTCGAGTGGACCGGCGAGAATGGCGACAGCCTGAGCTGGACGTATGAACAGCTCAACGAGGAAACCTGTCGGCTGGCGGCGGGTCTACGCCGCATCGGGCTGCAGGCCGGCGACGTCGTAGCAATCTACCTCCCGAATATTCCCGAAGCTGCCGTCACGCTTCTCGCCATTCCGAAGATCGGCGCAATTGCGTTGCCGCTGTTTTCCGGGTTTGGTGCCGATGCCGTCGCCGACCGTCTGATCAATTCCGGGGCAAAGGCGGTAATCACGGTCGATGGTTCGTGGCGCAGAGGCCGTGTCGTGGCCGCAAAGCAGGTGATTGACGCGGTGCGCCCGCGCGTTCCCGGTCTCGAACATGTCGTCGTCTGCCATCGGGTCGACGCGCCGATGGACTGGGTCGCAGGATCGGACCACCACTGGCGGGACCTGGTCACGCAAGCGGACGGTGATTGCGGGACCGCGTCGGTTGAAGCCGATTCACCTTTCCTGCTGGTCTACACGTCGGGGACAACCGGCAAGCCCAAGGGCGTGGTCCACACCCACTGCGGCTTTCCCGCCAAGACCGTACTCGATCTCGGCATCTGCA
>JBPCWB010000194.1:0-6706 GCA_051009955.1 Hyphomicrobiaceae bacterium
TGTCAGATCCTTTGTAAAGACCCCTGCGGCAAGACCAAACACAGTGTCGTTCGCGCGAGCCAACACCTCTTCCTCAGTTTCGAAATCAAGAACTGACATCACGGGACCGAAAATCTCTTCCCGCGCAATGGTCATGTCGTCGGTCACATCGGCAAAGATCGTGGGTTCCAAATAGAATCCTTGCCGGTCGAGCCGCTTGCCGCCGTAGACGAGCCGCGCGCCTTGGTCGATGCCCTTGCCAATGTACCCAAGGACAATCCGCATTTGATCCTCGGAAACCAATGGGCCAAACGAAACGTCGGGGTCCATCGGGTCGCCAATCTTCGCTTTTGCAACGCGTTCTGTCAGACGGCTCAGAAAGGCATCCTTGATCCCAGTCTGTACATAGACGCGGGTGCCGTTGGAGCAGACCTGACCCGACGAATAGAAATTTCCGAGGATTGCTCCGGATGCCGCATTGTCGATGTCCGCATCATCAAAGATGATGAGCGGAGACTTGCCGCCCAATTCCATTGTGACGTGCTTCATCTCCGCCGCAGCCGCAGCATAGACCTTGCGACCGGTCGGGACCGAACCCGTCAACGAGACTTTGGCCACGCGTGGATCGGCAACCAGGGACGCGCCCACATCTCCATGGCCCTGAACGACGTTGAAGATGCCGCTTGGTGCTCCGGCCTCAGTCAGAATGGACGCGACCTGGAACGCAGATAGCGGCGTGGTCTCTGATGGCTTGAAGACCATGGTATTGCCGCAGGCTAATGCCGGCGCCGCTTTCCAGCACGCGATCTGGGTTGGGTAGTTCCATGCGCCGATGCCGACGCAGACCCCCAGCGCCATTCGAACGGTATAGACGAAATCGCCGCCCGCCAGCGGTATATGTTCGCCAGCCAGACTGCCGGCCAGACCACCAAAATACTCCAAGGCATCGGCGCCTGACGCCGCATCAGCAACGGTTGTTTCCTGTATGGGTTTGCCTGTGTCATGTGTTTCGATGACGGATAGGTCGTGGTTCCGTTCGCGCATGATGTTTGCTGCGCGACGCAGAATGCGCCCCCGCTCGGTGCCGGTCATGGCGGCCCATGCAGTTTGGGCGGCACGCGCCGAGGCAAGTGCCTGCTCGACGATCGCGGGCGTTGCGGAATGTAGCCGGGCAATGACTTCGCCAGTTGCGGGATAGATCACGTCAATCTGCAGGCCGGTGTCGTCCTCGACATACTGACCATCGATGTAGTGGCTTGCGGGAGGTTGGAACTTCATGGGCGTATCCCGGTGTTGCAGATGGCTTGGTGGTAGCTTGGATGCGTGGATCTTGGCCGATCACCTTACGTTCGAGTGTCGTGTGTCACGTCCGGCGGAGCGACCCAGGCTGCCTCGACACTCAGCTCCACACGGCCGTCATCTCGCCTGCATCAACACCCTAACGCTATCCGGCTTCCTAGACGTGCGCGTGACAGGCGTCGGTCACCGCCGACCGCGTGCCGGTATCGTCCATCAGATCCTTGATCAGTTCGCTCCAGGCGCGAAAATCACCGATGATCTCATCTTCGTTCAGTCCGCCTTGTCGGGGTACCACGAAAACTCAATCAAGATACATTCTTCGTCGGTACGGATTGGACCGTGCACAAAGCCTGGCTCGCGGCTGGCATATGCCGGTGTCGAGACGCGCTTTTCGCCAGTTGCGGGAGTGCCTTCAATCATGCTGCCCTTGATGATGTAGATTTCTTCCCAGTAGTCATGAGCATGCGCTTCAGGAGTCTGCACGCCAGGAGCAAGGCGCAACAAGCGCGTTCGCTTGCCGGTCTTTGCTTCGATGTCACGATCATCTGAAAGAATTTTTTGCGAAATTCCTTCGATGCCGGAATCATAGGCCTCGAATCCAGACTCAAGATCCAAATCTTCAAACGGTATATTGGCTCGCATGGCTACGTGTTCCCACAATCCTTGACGCGGTTCGGTCAAACTGGTCGGTCTTGCTGGAGAATGACCAGTTTTCGCGGTCGACGATCTTGTGCGGTTCGACGGCCGAGGTCAAACGTCATTCTCGCTCATATTTCGGAAGTGCTCCGTGTCAGATCCAACCGGAACGCAGTGCTCGAATGATCTGATGGCCAGGTGACCGGGAGCGACTTCGGGCAAACGGCCAATTCATCGCCGTGACAATCTACGGCGTCGCGCCTATAGATGCACGCCTTGCAGGAGCAGGCCAATGACGACAGCATATGACCGAATAAAAAGCCTTTCCTTCTGGAAGGAGCCGGTCGACCCGAAGCCGCTCGACGGCGGCATCACCAATGTGAGTTATGTGGTTGCACACCAGCGTGAGAAGTTTGTCGTGCGCCTCGGTGACGACATCCCGGTTCATCAAGTCATGCGGTTCAATGAGCGCGCAGCGAGCGAGGCGGCCTTCAAGGTCGGCGTCTCGCCGGAGGTTGTTCACGCTGAACAGGGCGTCCTGATTATCCGCTTCATCGAGGGCAAGACTTTCAGCCCCGAGGATGTGCGTGAGCCGCACAATTTGGAACGGATCGTCGCGCTCATCCGCAAAGTGCATGACGAGATGCCAAAGCAGTTGCGCGGACCGGCCCAGGTCTTCTGGGTTTTTCATGTACTGCGCGACTATGCCCACACGCTGCGTGAGGCTGGCAGCCGGCACATGCCGCACCTCAACGAACTCCTGGAGACGGCATGCGAATTGGAGCGCGATGTCGGCGCAATCACCGTGGTCTATGGTCACAATGATTTGCTGGCCGCGAATTTTCTCGGTGAGGAGCAACGCATCTGGCTCATAGACTGGGACTATGCCGGCTTCAACTCCCCCCTATTCGATCTGGCCAATCTCGCCAGCAACAACGAACTATCCGCCGAGCAGGAGCAGTTCGTGCTCGGAACCTATTTCGGTGCGCGGCCATCGCTTGCATTGCAACGGCAGTACTCGGCCATGAAATGCGCCTCGCTGCTGCGCGAAAGTATGTGGAGCATGGTCTCCGAAATCCACTCCAAGCTCGACTTCGACTACAAGTCCTATACGGCCGACAATCTGGCACGCTACAAGCGGGCTTTGGAGCATCGTCAAAAAAACTGAACGGCGAGCGCACTTCGATCTTCGTCACGACCAGTCGACTTTCGCTCAATGGCCAGGCGTCTTTGTCAGTGTCTGATTGATGTCACAGCGGTTGGCCGGGTTGCATCACAAAGCCGACGCTTTCGCTGCTGGCCCTGGCGCACGACGTGATGACAAGTCGATCAGATCGCGCCCAATGTGCACCAACGTTAATACTGACAAATGATCAGGGCCATCCGGGCATTGAAACGTCGCCAGGCTCTGTTCTGCGATTAAGCCCGTAAAACAGAAAACAATAGACTTCTGGATCGTTGAAGGACCATGTTGAAGGCAATGACCTCCTGAGGCAAGCAAGGCTAGCTTACCGTGTGGCTTCTCATTACCTGCACGCTTGTCACAACCCTTTACGCGACCACTATCACCATCGCCAATGTGTCGTTGCCGCAAATTCAGGGCGCGTTGTCGGCAAGCCCTGACCAAGTCGCCTGGGTTGTGACATCCAATCTGATTGCGACGGCTCTGACCATTCCGTTGGCCGGCTGGATCTCAAGCCGCTTCGGGCGGCGCCGGGCAATGATCTGGGGAGTTGCCGGTTTTGGTGTCGCCACCTTGATGTGCGGTCTCTCTACGTCACTGAGCGAGCTCGTCTTCTGGCGCGTGCTGCAGTCATGTTTCGGCTCGCCCCTCACGCCGATTGCGCAGTCAATTGTGATTGACGAGTTCACGGGCGAGAAGCGCGGGCAGGCGCTCGCGATTTATTCGATGGGCGTGGGCATCCCCCCCACGATCGCTCCTCTGCTCGGCGGCTATGTGAGTCAGGAGATTTCGTGGCAGTGGGTTTTTTTCATCCTGCTTCCGTTGGCGTCTGTCGCGTTCATCGGCGCACTGACAGCTATCAAACCAGACCCACCGCGTGAAGAGCGATCAAAGCTCGATTGGACAGGTTTCTTGAGCTTGTCTATCGCCGTCGCCTGCATCCAGCTCATGCTGGACCGTGGTGAACGCGCGGGATGGTTCGATTCGACTGAGATCGTTATTGAATGCGCATTTGCTTTACTGTTTGGATGGATCTTCCTGACGCACAGCTTGACGGCCGATCGCCCGTTTCTTGACCCTCGGTTGCTGCTCGAGCGCAATTTTGCCCTGGGCATCGGCATAGCAGCAGTCTTTGGCATGCTGTTCGTGACGCCCATGGTGCTAATTCCGGCCATGCTTCAGCAGTTGAGGGACTTGCCCGAATTCACGGTTGGAATGCTGATTGCCGCACGTGGCGCCGGGACCGCGCTTTCGATGTTCATAATGATCCTGTTCGCGAGCAGTTGGAACCCACGGTTGTTGTTCCTGATCGGCTTTGGCATGCACACATATGCCGGTCTGCAGATGGCAAGCTTCGAGATGAATGTGTCGCTGTCCGAGGTTGCCTGGGCAATGGGGTTGCAAGGGTTTGGAGTCGGGTGGTTGTGGGTGCCTATGTCTCTGGTGGTATTCTCCAACCTTGACCCGCGTCGTTCGGCGGAAGGCGCCGCTCTCTTTCATTTCGTTCGTAGCGTTGCCTCGAGCTACTACATATCCGCGAGTATCGTGGTCGTTTTCCACACCCAGAAGATGAGCTACAGCGAGCTCGTGCAATGGATTAATCCGTTCAACAGCCGTTTGAGTTTTGACTCTGTCATGGGCGGTTGGACGACCGAGAGCGCGAGCGGCCTGGCAGGCATCGCTGGTGAGGTGACGCGCCAGGCGACGACCATCGGTTATGTCAATGCCTTCAATTTGTTCCTGTGGACCTCGTTGCTCGTTTATCCTCTCATTGCACTGGTCGTTTGGCCACCGTCTGGCTACCGGCCACGAGATTAGCGGTTGATACGCTGTGTTCAATTCGACGTCGCTGCGTTCCGCAAGAAATGGTTTGTGAGAAGCCCGCAGAAAAACAGTGCTGCAAGGCGGGCTATGGCGGCAATACGAGTGCGCAGACAGCACTTATCGAAACCGTACCGTCTCGCTTAATCGCGAGCCAACGTACACAGCGGACGAGCCAGAAGGCGTTCCACGTAGCGGCCCAATGCCGGACAGTCGTCGAGCAGCTCCTGGCGCCGAGCCCAATTGACACACCAGCCGACAATGATGTCAGTCACGGTGAAGCGATCTTCGACGAGATAGTCGTGTCCGGCCAAATGATTATCCAACGCCAAAGCGCTGCGCTTGAACATCTCCACGTTCTGTTCCAGTCCGGCGCTAACGCGCTTCTCCTCAGGCAGGACATACGTGTTGACGGCAGAGTTCCAGAGCCATGACTCCATTTCACTCAAGCAGTATGCGACCCACTGATCGTGCTCGGCGCGGGCAAACGAACCTGGTTTGGCAATCAAATCCGCAGCTGGGACACGATCTGCGATGTAGGTGCAGATGGCCGCCGACTCGAACAGAGTTTGGCCGTCGATAACCGCTGCCGGCACCTTGGCCAGGGGGTGAAACCGTCGCAGTTCGTCGGCGCCTGCCAACTCCCGCCGATCGATCAAGGTATATTCGACGCGCAATTCGTCCAGCACCCATCGGCAACGCGCGGAACGGTTGGTGCCAACCCCGTATAACGTCACTTCCATCTGATATGCTCCTTGGATGGCCGGCTCTGACGCCGACCGTCTGTTGACGCCACGCCACCGCTGGCCACATTGGTCCATCTGGACTTGCCCTCGCGGCCAGCTTGCTGGTGCTTCCTGCAAGACGATTTCCAGGTCGTAGCGTATCGCGCAGCAAGGCCCCCAGCGAGCGGGACGTTTCTCTTGGTTGTGGCCAGAGGACCGGTCCCGTGATCCTCATCGCGCTGTTCGACGACCCGTCCCATCTGCTGCTTCGTGCGGCAATCAATAATGATGACAAGGCAGACTATTGGGATTTTGCCGATGCAAGAAAGAAGATGAGCGAGGCAGTATTCGAGCGGAAGCCCAAGGGCCAATGATCGAGTGGGCGATCGTCCCTGTCCGCAGTCACTCTTAAAGTTGCATTTCTTTGAGATTGGTCCACCGTGCGGCCTGGTCAATTGCGTTCTCGACCCTTATCGAACGGCCGCGCGGTTTCGAGAACCTAACAGTAGTGAGGGTCATGCCGATGGCACAGGTCATTCACGAGAAGGGCGGACCAGAAGACTTTGTTTGGCAGGACGTCGTCATTCCGGTGCCAGACACCGGCGAGGTTCAGTGAAGCCTGGAGACTGGATCAATCCCTTTTTTGTCCCATGAATTCATGCGGGCAGATGACAAGGCCGGAATAGCCGCGCACGCGATCGGCGGCGCCCCACTGTGACAGGAGATTGGACTTGGATTGGAGCACGGTGGACTTCGCGATCGCTCTAACCGTGGCCTTCCTGTCTTCGATTCTTGGCGCACTCAGTGGATTCGGCGGCGGGATTCTGGTGATGCCCTTCCTGGTTCCGCTCGTCGGAATAAAAGGTGTCGTTCCTGTCATGGCTGTCGCAATGATGATTGCAAATTTCGCGCGCTTCTGGGTTTACCGAAAGAACGTAAGGCTAGATCTGCTCGGGACGTTGACGCTGGCGGTTCTCCCCGGCGTATTTATCGGGACCTACATCTACCAAAGCATGCCGGTCAGGTTTGTTGCCGTATTCATCGGCCTGTTTCTGTTCGCCTC
>JBPCWB010000195.1:0-10070 GCA_051009955.1 Hyphomicrobiaceae bacterium
GGATGGCGAGACTTTTTCACCACCAACAAGCAGATCCGGTCGCCCGCCGATCTCAAGGGCGTCAAGTTGCGCACAATTGAGTCCGAACTGCAGGTTGAGATGGTCAAACTGCTCGGCGGCAACCCGACGCCGATCCCGTGGACCGAACTTTACACCTCTCTTGCCACCGGCGTCGTCGTCGGAAACAAGAACGGCATCACGGACATCGTCAACATGAAGTTTCACGAATTCCTGCGCTACGTCACGCTGGACCATCACGCCTACATGTTCTTGTTCTGGTGGATGAACGACGATGCGCTGAAGAAGTTGCCTAAGGATCTTCAGAAGGTCGTGGTGGACGGTTTCCATCACATGACCACGGTCGCCAATAACGATCCAAAGTACACCCAGCTTGCGGCCTATGACGCCTTCAAAAAGCGTGGCGGCAAGGTCTACGTACCGACTCCGGAGGAAAAGGCCCAGTTCGTCGAGAAAGTGAAGCCCTTGAAGAAGTGGTTCACTGACAAATACGGTGACGAATGGTTGAAGGCACTCGAAGCCTCGATCGAGGCTGCGAAAGTCCAGATCGCCGCCGAAGATGCGGCGCTGATGAAATAGTCTTCTTTTCGAGGACGTGATCAGGGCTGCGTCACGGCGCGGCCCTCTTCTTTCGCCCCCGACGTCGATCTCACCACGTCACCCGATCCAGGTGATCGCGCGTTCTTCAGCGCCAATGTCAGTCACCGTCTGCGCATCAAGGCGTAAGGGCTTCGCCGGAATATCCGGTCAGGCCACGGTCGAACTCACACTATTGCTGACAGTATGGTGTCAGGAGGCAATCGCTAATCTCTGTCGTCTCACTGGCATAACACTCGCGAGGACGCGCCATGGAAGACGTCAACCAGACAACAAAATTCGCAGCCTTTAGACAGCTCCACGATCGCAGCGGAGCGTTCGTCATTCCCAATCCATGGGACGCGGGTTCGGCCCGCATCCTCGCCGCGCTCGGATTTGAAGCGTTGGCCACAACCAGCGCAGGGTTTGCCTTTTCGATCGGGCAGAGAGATTCGTTCGGCGGCCTGACACGGGATCAGGTGTTGGACAACGCACGGGCCATTGTTGAGGCGACCGATTTGCCGGTGACGGCCGATCTCGAAGAAGGCTTTGGCTCCGCACCAGAGGCTTGCGCCGAGACGATCAAGGCGGCCGCCGGCGTTGGCCTCGTTGGTGGCTCGATCGAAGATGCCACGGGTGAGGCGTGCGCCCCGATCTTCGACTTCAATCATGCCGTTGATCGGGTCGCAGCAGCCAGTGAGGCGGCCCATGGCCTGCCTTTTGTCCTGACCGCGAGAGCCGAAAACCATATCTACGGGCGCCCTGACCTTGAAGATACGATTCGTCGCCTGCAGGCATACGCGAAGGCCGGCGCGCATGTGCTCTATGCCCCCGGCCTGCCAAGCCTCGATGACATTCGCGCCGTCTGCGCCGAAGTGGACAAACCTGTCAATGTCGTGATGGGTCTCTCGGGTGCGTCGTTCAGCGTCACCCAATTGCAGGAGGCGGGGGTGAAGCGGATTAGCGTCGGCGGTTCGTTTGCACGTGCCGCGCTGGGTGCGTTCGTTCGCGCGGCCAGAGAAGTGAAAGATCATGGCACATTCACATATGCCGCCGACGCGATTCCCGACCAGGAGGCTGCTTCTTACATGCGCCCGATCAAGCGCGCGCCCTGATGGAGGTGGTGGTGGCAGCGCTTTCGCGGAAATCTCTTGTGCAGCAACGCGGCGGCAACATCCCCGGGACCGAGATCACCTCCGCGAGGGACAGTCGCTGACGCGAGCCTAGCGGCATTCCAGCTTGGAAAGATCCCGGTCAGCGGACTTTACGGAGCTCAATTGCGGTTTGCCAGTCGGCATTTGTCGGACGACGAGCCTGCGACAGCCGCCTGCCGCCTGAATGTTGTACGTCTGCAAACATAGTTTTCAAGCTGAGCCTAAGCCATCTGGCGCCGGTTTTCCGCGATAAACGACGTTCGAATCTAATTCGCTGTTCGGGCTCGTCCGAATGTGCTATGGACGTCCATCGACATTGGCCGGACAATCAGGCCGTGTCGCCTGTGCACTGCTGGGCGCGCGATCTAGACCATCCCCATATTCGACGAAATAGGGCGACACGACTCCCGCGTGCCGTCCGCTTAAGCACATGCAAAGGCACTTCTCATGCAAACAGGTATCGTAAAATTCTTCAACGCAACAAAAGGTTACGGCTTCATTCAACCAGACGACGGCGGTAAGGACGTGTTCGTCCATATCTCGGCTCTGGAGCGTGCCGGCATCCATAGTCTTGGAGAAGGGCAGAAAGTCTCATTCGATACGGAGACGGATCGCCGTAGTGGCAAATTGGCTGTCGCCAATATCCAGGCCGAATAAACTGTTCGACTGACGGCCGACCGGTTCTCTGGAGCCAGGTCGGCCGGCTGCCAAGCGACAAGCCACTGAAAGAGGAAGGGCGATCCTAGCGGATTTGCACAGGGTTTTCGAGGATGCGGTGACTTGACGAGGCGGGCCGTGAGGTGAGCCTCTTTCGTTCCGGAAAGGAACAATGATGTCTCGGTACTCGGCCTTCTCTCTGTTGCTGATTCTCGCTGTCGCCGTTCCCCTTGTGGCAATCGCCGGCCGTGCTGAGCGGCCGCCAAATGCCCAACCCGCGACGTTCGGCCGGGCCTGCAGCTGCCTCATCGGATTTCTGCTGACGGCAGAAGCATGCCACAAAATCGAGCCGCCTGTGATCGCCTGCCTCAACGGCGAAGGCCGCGAGGCTGGCCGGGCACGCCATCGCCTTGTCCAGGAATTGGTTGGGGCGCGCGAAGAAGTTCTCATTGGGGAGCATGGATGTCTGTCCGATGGCGCTTTGTCGTGCCGAAACACGAATTCATCAATGATGCCGGTTAGGACTGCGCATGCAAGACGCCGTTCCGCTGGCATGCACAGCTTAGCGTAGGCGCCCGAGCCCACGGAACAAGAGCCCAGTCAACCTGTCGAGGTCGCATGTCCAAGAAAATCGTCCGCGGAACAAAGCGCACGTGTCAAAACGAGGAATGTGCCACCTCATTCTATGATCTCAATCGCAAAGACTTTGCTTGCCCGGAATGTGGGACTGACTTTGACCATGACGCAAACGTATTGCTGTTGCGGCAGCTGCATGGTCGGCCGGAGTATGCCGGTCGCAAGCATGCGCGCGTTCTCCCCATCACTGATGGCAGCGAAATGGAGGGCGTCCCTGCAGGGGGCAGTGTTGCGAACACAGATGAGCAAATTCCAACGCCGGACTCGAGCGACCCTTCCGAAAAGGTCACGGACGCGCCTCTCGATGAAGCAGACGGCAACGAGGCGGTGACGAATACCATACCGTTGTCGGCTGCCGGGAACGACAATCCGTAGCTCAAGAAGACCTGCAGCGATGGCAAATCTCGCAACCTTGAATTCTCGTCGCCTCAGTATGAGTTTTGGCAGGCTTCGCAACCGAGCTTGAGGACAAATGCATCCTGGTTTCTTCAAAGTAGCGGGTCCCTTCTCAGTGGACCAGATCGCCGAACGTATACAGGCTCGGATGGTCGGCGATGTCGACGGTTCGCGGCTGATCGCAGGCCTACAACCGCTTGTTTCGGCATCGCAAGCGGACCTGGCGTTTTTTGACAATCGCCGCTACGCAGATCAGCTCGCGGTGACGTCGGCCGGGGCATGTGTTCTCGCTGCGAAGGACATTGAAATTGCGCCGCCGCCAGTCATCGCGCTGGAAGCAAGCAAGCCGTACGAGGCTTTTGCCCGCGCCATGCGTCTCTTTTACAGTGATGCCTTACGCAGCAAGGCTGCTATGGCCACTCAGCCTTCAACTTCCGTGCTCATTCATCCAACGGCAGAGATTGCCGAGGGCGCCGACATCGAGGTTGGGGCGGTCATTGGCCGCGAAGCCAAAATCGGCCGGGGCACCATTGTTGCCGCTGGCGCCGTTGTTGGCTACCGGACCGTCCTTGGTGATGATTGCCAAGTTGGTGCCGGTGCCGCAGTGACGCATGCGATCGTCGGCGATGGTGTGATCATCCATCCGGGTGTTCGGATCGGGCAGGACGGATTCGGTTTTGCCATGGGCAGCAGCGGTCATTTGAAGGTCCCGCAGATTGGCTCGGTGATCATTGAAAACGATGTTGAGATCGGGGCAAATTCGACGATCGATCGAGGGACGCTGGCGGATACGCGGATTGGCGAAGGCACCAAAATCGACAATCTCGTCCAGATTGCTCACAACGTCATTATCGGCCGACACTGCGTGATCGTTGCCCAAAGTGGCATAGCGGGCTCCGCCGAACTGGGTGATTTTGTTGTGATGGGGGCACAATCGGGTGTGCTTGGTCATGTGAAGGTTGGCGCCGGTGCTCAGATCGCAGGCATGGCGCACGTGAAGGACGACGTTGCGCCCGGCGCCCGCATGGGCGGGACACCGGCCCGGCCGTTTAAAGATTGGGCGCGAGAGGTGGCGGCCCTTCGCGCGCTCTCTCAGCGCCGCCACTCGGAGAATTGAAGCTGCCAAACGCAGCACCCAGATAGTGGCTAATTCGCTCATTTCCTTTACGAAATATCGTTAAACCATAAACATTGCTTTGACATTTGCTGCGCGAGGTGAAATTGTCCCGCAGTCGCAGAAACGCGATTTCCATTGCTTCAGCCGCGTGACGGGACAATTGCTGTGATCGGCCATACGTCGCCGATACCCTGCGCCTCCCTCTGTTGAGCTCTGCGACGTAACCCAAATCTGACAACCCAGACCACGCGGGGTGTCATGCTGCCGCGCAGTTCGCACATCCCGACACGGTGCTCGTGGAGGGACGGGGCGAGCGCGCCGACGACAAGAAAGATCACGAGTGAACGAATTCTCACAGCTGGGGCTAGCTGCCCCGCTCCTGAAAGCCCTCGATCGCGTGGGCTACACGACGCCAACACCGATTCAGTCTCAGGCCATCCCTGCAGTGATGGCTGGAAAAGATATACTCGGCATCGCGCAGACCGGCACTGGTAAAACCGCTGCGTTTGCTCTGCCGATCCTGCACCGCCTCGCGGCCGAACGCAAAGCACCACCACGCAAGGGATGCCGCGTATTGGTTCTGTCGCCGACGCGCGAACTCGCTTCGCAGATCGCAGAGAGCTTCAGGTCCTATGCGAGTCATATGCGGATATCAGTCGCCACTGTTTTTGGCGGCGTTGGACATGGGCCTCAAATCAGGGCACTGGCGCGCGGCGTTGATGTGCTGGTGGCAACACCCGGCCGGTTGTTGGACCACTTGGCGGCCGGCGCCGTCAGTTTGAATTCTGCCGAAGTTCTCGTGCTCGATGAAGCCGACCAGATGTTGGACCTTGGATTTGTCAAGCCGATCCGCAGCATCGTCTCGCGTCTGCCGAGTGGCCGTCAGACGCTGTTGTTTTCTGCGACCATGCCCGACTCCATTGCCGCACTTGCCCGGGACTTTCTACGCAGTCCGACCCGGGTTTCGGTCACACCGGTTGCGTCAACAGTAGACGCCGTCAGCCAACGGGTGCTCCATATCGAGTCCGGCGAAAAACGGAATGCGATTGCAAAACTGATTCGAGATCAGGCCATGCATCGGACTCTGGTATTCACGCGTACAAAGCGCGGTGCGGACCGAGTAGCAAAATTTCTTCATGGTGCCGGGATCGACGTCGCTGCGATCCATGGCAACAAGAGCCAGAACCAACGAGAGCGCGCCCTGGCGGCTTTCAAAAACGCGAAAATTCAGGTTTTGGTGGCAACGGACATTGCTGCTCGCGGGATCGATATCAATGACGTCACGCACGTCATCAATTTCGAGCTCCCCGAGGTGCCGGAAGCCTACGTTCACCGCATTGGCCGGACCGCGCGCGCCGGTGCCTCCGGAAGCGCAATCTCACTGTGTGATCGCTCGGAAATAAAATACTTGCGCGGCATTGAACGCCTCATTCGCCAGGCGATTTCAGCCGAGCGCTGGGTTCGTGATCAAGACGGTAACTCTCGTGCGATCGCCATGGCTGATCGCCCTCACGCACCAGGAGGATCCACCGCAGGGAAATCGCAGCGCCCAGCCAAGCTGAGTGGTCGCCGCCGCAAACCCTCGAATGGCAAGAATACCGTCAAGTCGGAGCGCACGTCACCGGCCCAGACGCACGAGCGGGTAGCGAAGCCGAAGCGCAACAGCATCAAGCGCAGAAGATCGACAGGGCAGGAGCGAACAGCGGCGTTTTAGATTGTTCGAGCTGCGGGGATTAAGCGTCGTCGAAGACAGCAGAAGGAGCACCAGATGGCCTCGCATAAGTTCAAAGTCGGCCAGTCGTTGGTTTTTTCGCCGCGCCAAATTGGCAATCCAGGCGGCAATCAATCGTGCAAGGTCGTCAGGCTGGTGCCCGTCGAAGGCGGCGAGTGTCAGTACCGCATCAAGTGCACGTCCGACAACGTCGAGAGAATTGCCAAGGAAAGCCAGCTCTGGAGACAGAACTAGAGGCCGTCTGGAACCAATCCTTTCGGTTGCTGTAGCGGCGACAGGTTGCTCTAGTATTGCCTTCATTTAAGCTGGCGTCGTGTAGGCCCTCGTGCCGGCGTCCGGGCTCGCGGTGATTGCGTACGCTCGCAAGTTCTCAATCGGCAGGTTGCCCAAAGTTTTTTCCCACATCAGAATGGCTCTCGTCCGGCGTGACGATTACGGGTCGCTGCAACCTGACGAGCTGGAGAAGGCCGTCTGCCTTGACCATTCAAGGACGACGCTGGTGCCGCATGATCTTGCATAAGTGGAGAAGACGATGCTGCGACCCCTGACCCGAGCAATCGAATTCGCAGAAGCTTATGGGTTGCGAATTCCCATCTTGATGGCACCGATGGCCGGGGCCTGTCCGGCATCACTCGCGATAGCTGTCGGCAATGCTGGCGGAATGGGTGCCTGCGGCACACTGCTGATGCAACCCGAGGCGATCGCCGCTTGGGTTGCTGAGTACAAGTCGGGGTCCAATGGAGCGTTTCAGCTGAACATCTGGATTCGCGATCCTGAGCCGGTTCGCGATGCAGAAAACGAAGCGCGTCTGCGAGATTTTCTTTCCGAATGGGGGCCGCCTGTTCCAGGCGATGCCGCAGACCGCACACCGCCCGATTTTGATGCGCAATGCAACGCCATGCTGGCCGCCAACCCTCACGTTATCTCATCGATCATGGGCGCATTTTCAGAGTCATTCGTGCGACGCATGAAAGACGCCAAGATCAGGTGGTTTGTCACCGCAACGACAGTCAAAGAAGCACTGATGGCGCAAGAGGCCGGAGCAGATGCCATTGTTGCTCAGGGGATGGAGGCAGGCGGGCATCGCGGAACGTTCGACGCAGCTGATGCGGAAGCGGACTTGATTGGCTTGTTCTCATTGTTGCCCGCTGTTGTCGATGCCGTCGACGTTCCCGTCATTGCGACGGGCGGTATCGCGGATGCGCGCGGTGTCGCGGCGGCGCTCATGCTTGGCGCATCGGCTGTCCAGATCGGAACCGGCCTGTTGCGCGCGCCTGAAGCGAAAATCGCGCAGGCTTGGGCGGATGCGATCGGATCGTTGAAACCGGAAGACACGATCATCACGCGCGCCTTTTCTGGTCGCCTCGGCCGCTCGGTCCGTAACCGATATGCGATGGCGGCGGCGTCATCCGATGCACCGACACCGGCCCCTTATCCTGTTCAGAGAGGATTGACCCAGGCCATGCGCGATGAAGCGACGCGCGAGGGAGATATCGATCGCATGCAAGCCTGGGCCGGTCAGTCCGGACGTCTTGCGCGTCCCGATCCGGCTGGCCAGATCGTAGCCGATCTGTGGCGTGACGCCGCTGCGATGCTCTCTGGATGACGCGGTTTTTTGGATTTCGTCCGCCTAAGTCGAATGTTGCGGAGTAGTAGCCTTCCCGACCGCGCGTATGATTGATCACACTGCAAATTTATCAGGTTTGGTGCGCGTCAACCGACGGCATTGATCGCAACAATGCTCTTTTGTATGTGAAACTGACAGGGCCGGGCGACAAACGGCAGACTGGATGCTGTCCGTTGACCCAACCGGAGTGGCGTCGCAGGCGGCGCAGGAATTGAGAAATCGGAGGCCATTCGCAATGAGCCATATCGCAGCAAACAGTTCGGCGCCGGCCGCCAAAGTTGATCACTTCGATGCTATCATCATTGGCGCCGGCTTCTCGGGTTTGTATCAACTCCACTGTTTGCGAGACCGATTGGGCCTTTCTGCCGCCGTTCTGGAACGAGCGGGTGGCATTGGCGGCACTTGGTACTGGAACCGTTATCCGGGCGCCCGTTGCGATTCCGAAAGCCACTCTTACTGGTATTCGTTTTCTGATGAGTTGGTGCAGGAGTGGGAATGGACCGAGCGCTATCCCGGCCACGCGGAAATCTGTCGCTATCTCAATTTTGTCGCCGACAAATTCGATCTCAAGCGCGACATACGGTTCAAGACAAACGTCACCGCGTGCGACTATGACGAAGCCGCCAACCGCTGGCGTGTCACGATCGAAGCCGACGACCAGATCAGCGCTAAACTTAGTGCCAAGTACCTGATCACTGCCGTCGGCTGTCTTTCAAGCGCTAACGTACCCGATGTCCCGGGTCGCGATCAATTCGGCGGCAACTGGTATCACACCGGTCAATGGCCCCACGAAGGCGTTGATTTCGCCGGTCAGCGCGTGGGCCAGATCGGCACGGGTTCCACCGGCATACAGGCCGTTCCGGTCATCGCCTCCGAAGCGAAACACCTCACTGTGTTTCAACGCACCGCCAATTATTCCGTGCCCGCACGTAACGCACCGCTCACGCCGGAATTCAAGACCTACATCAAAGATCATTTCGACGAAATCAAAGAGTGCATGCATACGACGCCGAACGGTCATTCGTTCCGAATCCAAGACCGCAATGTGTTCGACGTCGACGACGAAGAGCGACTCAAGATCTATGAAGCCGCATGGGACAAAGGTGGTTTGGAGTTCCGCGCCTGTTTCCAGGACCTCCTCTTTGACAAGGAAGCCAACGACACGGCCAAAGAATTCATTACGGGCAAGATCCGCGATATCGTGAAGGATCGCGAAACGGCAGAGAAGCTTGCCAACATCGATCATCCCTACGCGGCCAAACGCCCACCAATCGACAGCGACTATTTTGAAGCCTACAACCGGGACAATGTCGAACTCGTCGACGTTCGTGCTGATCCAATCAAAGAAATCACACCAACGGGCGTCCGTCTTGAAAGCGGCGCGGAGCATGAGCTCGACATTATCGTATTTGCGACCGGATTCGATGCCATGACCGGCGCACTACTGGGCCTGAATATCACCGGTCGTGACGGGCTGAAGCTCGCAACGGCGTGGGCGGCCGGGCCGCGAACCTATCTCGGGCTGCAGTCTGCCGGCTTCCCCAACCTGTTTACGATCACAGGTCCGGGCAGCCCGTCAGTGCTTTGCAACATGCCGGTGTGCATCGAGCAGCATGTCGAGTGGATCACTGACTGCATCGGCCATCTCAACGCGAACAATATCGCAACGATTGAGGCCAAGCCCGATGCCGTGGACGCTTGGGTTGAACATGTCAACGATGCGGCCAACGCCACGCTTCTGCCGCAAGCCGGTCACTCGTGGTACCTCGGCGCCAATGTCCCCGGCAAACCTCGCGTTTTTATGCCCTATGCCGGCGGCATGGATGTTTACCGTGATAGATGCAACGAGATTGCAGACAACGGCTATCAGGGATTTGCCCTGCACCGGGAGACGGTGGACGCTTGAGTGGCGAATTCTCGACCGTCAGGCACGCTCGGCGGACAAGTCTACGATCCCCGATGACTCGCTTTTCGGTGGGGCCGTGGCGATAGCGGCCCGCGCCGAATGACCCGGGCTTGACAGGCACCTGAGGGCGGATCAGATCATTGCTTCATGGATTGGTGAATCCCGTCTCCCCTTACAATGCTTTGAGTCGGCGTGCCCGCATGGCATGGCCTGCGTCAGTGTTCGATCTCGGCTGTGCCGCCGGGGGGCGG
>JBPCWB010000196.1:0-3227 GCA_051009955.1 Hyphomicrobiaceae bacterium
ACCGTAAGGCGTTGCGCGATCGCGGAGCCGCAACACCAACAGCATCATAGGACAGCGAGATAGGCGCAATGAGCGAAGCCAATGATCTGTTTCCGAAGATCACCGAAGAGGGTCTCGATGTCCTGCGTAGTCGCATCGGCGTTGCAATCGAGAATACCCTTGAGCCGTGGTGTTACGAAGCAACCCGAGACAACATTCGCCACTACGCCCACGGCATCGGAGACGACAATCCGCTGTGGTGCGATCCGCAATACGCGGCGGGTGCGCGCTACGGCACGATCGTCGCGCCGCCGAGCTTCCTGTTTGCGACCAGTCGTATAATCTCCGGGTATGTCGGCGGATTGCCGGGCGTTCATGCGATGTGGGCCGGCGCCGACTGGTCGTGGCACAAACCGATCCTGCGCAACGATGAGATTACCACGCACGCGTATTTGAAAGATCTGGTCGAACACCAGACCCGGTTCGCCGGTCGTGCCATTCAGCAGATCTATCATGTCGACTTCTTCAATCAGTCCGATGACCTTATGGCCGAAGCCGACAGTTGGTGCTTCCGGACCGATCGCGACGCGGCCCGCGAGCGCGGCACCAAGTATCAGCAACTCAAGGACAGGCCGCAGCATCGATACAGTGATGACGAGTTGCAGGAATTCTTCGAACTCTATGCCAATGAAGCCATTCGCGGAGGCGAGCCGCGCTATTGGGACGACGTCCATGTCGGCGACGAGCTCCCACCGATGGCCAAGGGGCCGATGACGGTCACCGGGTTCATTGCATATGCCCAGGGCTGGGGCGGCCTCTATATTCGCGCCAACAAACTCAACTGGCGTCAGATCACGGCTCATCCCGGACTCGGCATCAAGAACCGGTTCGGAATTCCGGATTGCCCGGAGCGGGTCCATTGGGAGGATGAGTTCGCTGAACTCGTGGGTACACCCGGTGCCTACGACTACGGGCCCGAACGCTGTTCCTGGCTGACGCATCACCTCACGAACTGGATGGGTGACGAAGGGTTCCTGCGCCGGGCGGCTTGCAAGATCCGGCGGCACAATCCGGCCGGCGACATGCTCACGCTGACGGCCAAGGTCATTGGCAAATCCATCGAGGGCAGCCGGCATCTGGTCGATATCGAGCAGGAAGGGCGTAACCAGGACGGCGAGTTGTCGATCATCGGCACCGCGACGATTGAACTGCCCGTGTGCGCAGGTGCTGAGCAATGACCGTAGTCGATCTACCTCTGAAAGGTGTCCGCGTCTTGGATTTGTCGCGGGTGTTGGCCGGACCCTACTGCTCATTGATGATGGCGGACTTGGGTGCCGACGTGGTGAAGATCGAGAACCCGAAGGGCGGCGATGACTCGCGCGGGTTCTCGGTGCCAAACGTTGATGGTCACGCAGTCTATTTCATGGCTGTCAATCGGAACAAACGTTCGGTCGCGATCGATCTGAAATCGAAGGCGGGACGTGATGTGTTTCTCAAATTGGTCGCGCAGTCCGATATCGTTCTTGAGAACTTCAGAACCGGCGTCATGGAACGGCTCGGACTGGGCTACGATACCCTCAAGCAGATCAAGCCGGAGTTGATCTATTGCGCGATCTCCGGGTATGGACGTGACGGTCCAAATGTCGACGTACCCGGATACGATCCGGTCGCGCAGGCCGAGAGTGGATTGATGTCGATGAGCGGTGATCCTGACGGCGAAGCTGTGCGGACCGGACCATCGCTCGTCGATATGGTCTGCGGTATGTTCACGGCGCATTCTGCAATCGCTGCCTTGCGCCACGCCGAGCGCACGGGCGAAGGCCGGTTCGTCGAGGCGACGCTGCATGAATCCGGTCTCAATATGTTGATCAACTTTGCCGCGTCTCATTTGATTACGGGCGCCGTTCCGACACGGGCCGGCAACACCAATCAGTTGGCTCAGCCCGCCGGCGTCTATCAGGCGTCCGATGGTCCATTAATGATTGCCGTCGGCAACAATGGCCAGTTCACACGATTGTGTCGGGATGTTCTGCAGCGACAAGATTTACTCGACGACCCTCGGTTTGTGGACAATGCCGCGCGGGTCAGGAACCGGCCCGATCTGGAGGATATTCTGGCAAAGATCTTCGCCGGGGCCCCGAGACAAGACTGGGTTGTCAAACTCAGGAACGCCGATGTTCCGGCGGGTGCCGTAGCAAGTGTTGATCAGGCGCTGGGCAGTGAACTTGTGTCGGCGCGCGGCATTATCCGCGACGTAGAGCATGCCGGGGTGGGCAGCTATCGCGCCTTAATGGGGCCAGTTCGTCTCCACGACAGCGAAGCAACGCCTTTAAACGGTGCCCCTCTGCTCGGACAGCATACACGCGATGTGCTCCGCGACCTGGCGGGATTGTCGGATGCCGCAATCGATGAATTGGCTGCTGGCGATGTCGTAAAATTGACCGACTAAACCGTGTTCCATCTCGTCGGAACATCGTCTAGGTTCGCTGCACGCGGCTGCGTGCCGTTGCTCTGAGTTATTGGTCATGAAAGAGGAAGTCGAATGGCGATCCAAGTTGGAGACAAGCTCCCTGATGCAACTTTTACCGTGATGGGTGCCGAGGGTCCCGAGCAGAAATCAACCGCTGATATTTTTGGCGGCAAAAAGGTCGTGTTGTTCGCCGTGCCCGGTGCTTATACGCCAACCTGCCACAAGGGACATATGCCGGGCTTCGTCCAGAATGCCGACGCGATCAAGGGCAAAGGCGTTGATGCCGTCGCATGCACCTCGGTCAACGACATTTTTGTGCTCGCCGCCTGGGCCAAGGACAGCGGAGCCGCCGGTAAGATTGAAATGCTGGCGGATGGCAGCGCGGATTTTGCCAAAAATCTTGGCCTCGAAATCGATCTGACAGCGCGCGGACTGGGTGTTCGTTCGAACCGCTATTCTATGCTGGTGGATGATGGCGTCGTCAAAACGCTCAACGTTGAGGAAGCGCCACCTAACCACGATGCATCGAGTGCGGTGACGATGTTGTCCCAGCTCGGTTAGCCCATCATTCGAACAATGCCGTGATGGCGCCCCAAACAAGCACCCCCCTGCATCATTTTCGAGTTGCAGGGGACTTGCCTCATTGAGCCGACTATTCCGGGTGCAGTACAGGAACCAGCTTGTTGTCATGACCCGGTCCTTGCGAGTTATGCCGATTCTTGCAGCGGTCATCTTCGGCTCTGAGGCCATCGCCGATACCTGGTCGGTTCGCAAACTC
>JBPCWB010000197.1:0-2875 GCA_051009955.1 Hyphomicrobiaceae bacterium
TTGGTTCGTTGCATCGATTCACTGAATGGCCCGGACGGTGTCACAATGCCGTCAGTATCGCGGATCTAACTTCTCTATCATCTTTTGCTTCAGTCGGCGACTGACCATGACAGACTTGATGGATGAAGAGCAGTATCGCGCGCTCCTGCAGTCGGCTCCACCGAGCCATCCCGGGTTTGTCGGCCCCGAGCCTGATGCGAGCGGGCTCGACCGGCGCGCGATCGGGCGGTTGATGCCCGAACTCTTCCGGTTGCGGTTACATGGAAATGAACGGAGCGGAGCGGCGCACCGCGCAGCGAACGTGCTGCAGCACCGCATCGAAGTTGTCCCGCCCCTTTACGATGACATCGCCGCAACCGAGACGCTGACAGTGCTTTGCGAGGTCGCCGCCTCGCAGATCGCTCGTCGCGCGGCTGAAAAGCCGGGGGACAATTGGCATCTCGAGTGGGTGCTGAAGGCAGCTCTGGAAGTTCTTTGCAATCTCAGGGACGGCCGCGATGCGAGACTGCGCACAGCGCTTGTCGAACTGGCTCGTCTGCCTTTGTCAAGCGAGGAAAATCCAATGCGTCTCGCTCTGGCCGCCGCGGCGGGGGGAGAGGTGGCAGCCGAGGCTGAGCGCACGCGCGAGAGCGCTTTCGGTGATCAACCGATCCGGCTGATGGAAACGCGGCTCATCGCCGAACTCATGGCGTGCGATCCGTGCACTGCGGCGCGAGCTGCCCTCATGACGCAGTCCTGGATCAACGTCGAAGACGATGAAGCCGTTTCGCGGCCGGGTGAGTATCCATTGGCCGCGATTCCATCGTACGTGAAGGTTGCCCGAGACGCCATCGAGCGCGCCACTGTCCACGTCGCGGCGATCCAGGCAGGTGACGTCGCCTACGCCTCGGACAAAGCCTTCACGATCGACAGCGCCGCCTCCCTGGGCCGTTTCGTGAGTGTTGCGCTTGACCGAGAGGAGCCATGGCTGGATCCGCTGCTGTCAACGCTGCTGCCTGGCGTGTGCCTTGCCCCAAAACCGACAGTCAAGACGGTGCCTTCCCAGTCCGCGGCCAATCAGATTGCCAGAGCCATCGCGGAACGGCCAACGCCCTCCGCCCTGGAAACACTCAAACGAACTGCCGGCGACGTGCGTCATGCCGGCGTAAAGAAAAAGTTGGCTCGGCACATCAAGAAGGCCGAGCGGCGATTCTATCAACGCCCGGACTTCATCTTCATGATGCCGGCGGGCGCCAGCCTGCCCAAGTCGTTGCAAACGACCGCTAAGCGGGCCCTGGAAAATCTCTTTCGCACGGGCGCGGCTCTGCCCGTGAGCGAGTTCGAAATGCGCTTGCTGGCAAACAAGACCATGGCCGGTTTCGCCAGTAAACTCGTTTGGACCATCCGCCTGCCCAGTGGAGCCGAGCACACTGTGATGCCCGTAAAGTCGCGTCGCGGCTGGCGCTATTGCAACGCGGCCGGAGACGACATTGAAACGAGCGGCGATGGCAACTTGATGCTGTGGCATCCACTCACGGCCGCGCCGGAGGATGCTGAGGCGTGGCGCGCCATCATCATCGAACGCGGCCGGACGCAGCCCTTCAATCAAGTCTTCCGCGAGGTCTATGTACTGACGGACGATGATCTAGCAATTCCGCGGACCGATCTGTTCAACGGCTACGAGGCCGAAGCGCACGTGCTGATCGGCCTGGCCCACGCGAGCGGGTGGACGCTGGATAAGTTTGACGGGTTCAAGCTGAGTGTTCGGCCATTTCAGTTCCACTTCCATTGCGGCGAACTCTATCCCGGCTACAGGGGTGTCACTTTCACCCGTGATATCCGCGCCTTCAAGGACCTTCAGCCAGTTCCGTTCGGTGAGATCAATCCGGTTCTCGTCTCAGAAGTGCTGCGCGCGGTGGATCTCCTGGTCAGTGTGGCGGCCTTCGCGGTGGATCAGAACGATCTGATTTTCGAATTCGACTGGCGTCGATTGGACGATTGGGCAGGTCCATGCGGCCCGGTCGTCCGACCGACACTCAACGAGCAAAGCGCCCGGGCCCGGCGCGAGGTCCTGCGCCGGCTCTTTGGCGAACAGCCGCGGACCGATCGCCCTTGGGTGGACGGCCGCTATGTGCGCCATGGCAGTGTGGCGATCCACATCGCCACCGGCTACGCCCGCCAGGATGGCGTGCCGATCGCATCGCATTCGGCCCTGGACGCTATTCAGCTGCCTTATGAAGATGCGGTGTTGAATAGAATTGTCGCCCAGCTGAATGCAGGCACCAATTGACATTGCTGATGCCGGCAACATTGACCTCGCTCGTCAAGGCAGACAATACGGCAAATCTCGCAAACGACCCGGTTCGTCATCGTCTCCCCTCTTAGCCGATTTTCTTCGGCCTTAGGCCAATCTGGGAAATGTGCGTCATGAGCGGACGACGCACGATCGTCACCTGGAAGCGGACATTCGGAGGTGATGCAGTATGCACCAGAGTTAGCCGGTTCTAAACGTCCGTGAAGTGGACCTTGCGGATATGGCATGCCGCTGTCGATCGGTTTACTGGTGCTCCCAGCGCAACCCAAACAACCACTCGGCACCATGTCCGCTGAGATCAAACAAGAGAAGTTCGAATTGTAGGGTCAATGGGCTCTTTCAGGCCTCGTAGGCGCGGATGAAACGGCCTCGTATGCGGACGTGAAGTGCTCGGCATGGGGAGCAAGTTCAAGCGCTTGTGTCTCAGACTCCACGATGCCAATATTGGCGAGTACGGAATGCCAGAAAGTGACTTGCGTCGTGAGAGTCGCGACTTTTCAGAGGTCTTTTGCAATGTCTGGAAAGATGGAGTTCGAGGTATGTCAAGTGACACTATTATCAAGCAGGCGCTAGATCGCGTTG
>JBPCWB010000198.1:0-5786 GCA_051009955.1 Hyphomicrobiaceae bacterium
GGTCGCGGGCGGCGGATATGCCGAATACTGCGTTGCACCGGAACCCCAGGCGCTCCCAGTACCCGCAGGCATGTCAATGATCGAAGCCGGCGGTATTCCGGAGACTTTTTACACGGTTTGGACAAACGTTTTTGACCGCGGCGGCCTGAAGCCCGGTGAAACGCTCTTGATCCATGGCGGATCGAGCGGTATCGGCACGACAGCGATCCAGCTTGCCAAGCAATTTGATTCACAGGTTTTCGTGACGGCCGGCAGCGCAGAGAAGTGCGCGGCGTGTCTGGACCTCGGCGCCGACCGTGCAATCAATTACCGTGAAGAAGACTTCGTCGACGTCTGCAAGAAGCTGACCGACGGCAAAGGAGTCGATGTCATTCTGGACATGGTCGGCGGCTCCTACGTTCAGCGCAACATCAACACGATGAATGTGGAAGGCCGCATCGTTCAAATCGCCTGGCTCGATTCGTCGAAGGTTGAGGCGGACTTCATGAAGCTGATGCTCAAACGCCTGACATGGACCGGTTCGACGCTACGCCCGCGGACGGTGGAGCAGAAAGCCGAGATCGCGCGCGCGCTCGAAGCAAAAGTCTGGCCGTTGATTTCGGCTGGAAAAGTCAAACCGGTCATCCACCGCACATTCCCGCTGGCCGAAGCCTCTGAGGCGCATCGCCTGATGGAGTCGAGCGCCCATATCGGCAAGATCGTCCTCGTCACAGATTAGCTTGCAGGTCATGGCCTTCTTTCTAAGGAGCCCCGTCGCGGTTGCACACCTCGCAGTCGTCCGGTCCGGCGCGCGACCGGAACAGCCGCTGTAGCGACGGCCGCACTAGCAGGAAGCCGGAATAGGCCACATCCAACACGTGACGGATGCCCGGTAGGCGCATGATACGACCTGCAAGGGCAAAACGTGGTAGCGCCAACCACAGTTCGGCGAATGCCGCCGCGCCGCTGACGGTGCCCGTATCCGGTGTCGAGACATGAAACCGACGCAGCGCCGCCGCCCGGCTGAGGCCTGGAGCGACATCCTCGGCATTTGACAGGCTGATATCGCGCCAATCGATCCGGTCAGCGCCTTGCTGCCGTTGGTAAAATGCGATCTCGCGCCGGCACAATGGGCAGGCCCCGTCGAAGTAAACCGTTAGATCTCTGTCACTCATGTGAGATTCCTAAGAGGCACGCCTCATAGCATACGTAGTGAAACGGCAACTCGATCTCTACGCGACAACCCGGTCGGTGATCGCCTTTTCGATAGCATCACCTTGATTTCTGAGCACTCGTATTCCGGAAGGCTTGCAGGCACCCGGCGGAGAGGCTCCAATTCAAACCGGAACCGGTCACAAATCGGAGAAACCGTGTGCCGCTTGACTTGATGCTCAAGAACAACCGCGTCTGCGCGCTCCTCGGCATTGAGGTGCCCGTGTTGCAGGCCGGGATGTATACGGTGGCTTACGGCCAACTGGCGGCGGCCGTGTCGAAGGCCGGCGGTCTCGGCTGTATTGGCTCGGCCTATATGGATCCGGAGGATCTGCGCCGGGAGATCCGACTGGTCAAAGGAGAGACGGATCGGCCGTTCGGCGTCGACATCCTGTTCGCCGAGGTCACGACCAAGGACGACCTGACGTCGACTTACACCCAAGAGGTCGAGGATCACATTGCGGTGGCGTTCGAGGAGCGGGTCCCGGTGATCGTTTCGGGGCTCGGCAACCCTGGTCGTATCGTGCCGCGTGCACACGCCGCCGGCATGAAGGTAATGTCGGTCATCGGGACTTCCCGGCATGCGCGCAAAGTGGAGGCGGCCGGTGTTGACGCCGTGATCGCCTCCGGGCACGAGGGTGGCGGACATGTCGGACGGATCGGCACAATGCCGCTGATCGCGGCCGTCGTCGATGCCGTTTCCATCCCCGTCGTCGCTGCCGGCGGCATCTCCGATGGCCGCGGTCTGGTGGCCGCCCTGGCCCTCGGTGCCGAGGGCGTCTGGCTTGGCACACGCTTTATCGCAACTCAAGAGGCGCGGGCCCACGCCAACTACAAGGACAAAATCGTCGAGATCGATGAAGATGGAACAACGACGACGCGTGCGCACTCCGGAAAGACGGCGCGGATGGCGCGCAATAGATTCACCGAGTCCTGGGTCGGCCGTGAGAATGAGATCAAGCCCTATCCGTACCAACTGCGCGAGATTGGCGAACCGGCGTCCCATCGCGGCCGCATCGAAGGCGACACGGAGTTTGGCGTCTTACCGATGGGCCAGGGGGCCGGTGTGATCGACGCCGTCAAGCCGGCAGGTGACGTCGTTCGCGAAGTCATGGACGAGGCGCGCGCTGTGTTGCGCAATTGGAGCCAATCCTGAGAAAGGATCGAGACCATGCGGTTCAAAGGGCAGGTTGCGGTGATCACCGCTGCAGGAGCCGGAATCGGTAAGGCTTCCGCCGAAATCATGGTGCGCGAAGGGGCAACCGTCGTTGCCATCGACACCGATGCTGCTCGGATCGAGGCCCTTTCGGCCCAGTTCGCCGACGATGCTATCACCGGCAAAATCATTCCGCGCGCGGCTGATGCGCTGGACCCGCAACAGGCCGGGGTCACCGTTGAATGGATCAAGGAAACGCTTGGCCGCATCGACATCCTGGTCAACGCGGTCGGCGGCAGCACGATCATCGAGCGGCCGGCAGCCTCGATCGATGAACTGAGCTTCGCAGACTGGCAGCGGTTGATCACCTTCAACCTGGATGGAACCTATCTCTTTTGCAATGCTGTCGTTCCGATCATGAAGCAGCAGCAGAGCGGCAAGATCGTCAATCTCGCGTCCATCGCAGGACGTGGTCTCAGCAAGAACTCGTCAAGCGCTTACGCGGCTGCGAAGGGCGGCATTGTGGCCCTGACCAAGAAGCTGGCCTCCGAGTTGGGTCCGAGCGGGATCACCGTAAATGCAATTGCGCCCAGTGTGACGCTGACCGAACGTATAACGCCGCATTGGGAGGCCCGATCGCCGGAAGCCAAGGCGGAAGAACTGGCCCGCATTCCCCTTGGCCGTATTCCGCTGGCCGGCGATCAGGCCAAGGTGATCTGTTTCTTGGCATCGTCGGACGCGGACTTCGTGACCGGCGTGACCATCGATGTCACAGGAGGTGTTTGATGAAGGACACGATCGGGTTTATCGGCCTTGGTGCCATGGGCGGCGGGATGGCCACCAACATCGTCACCGCCGGCCACGATCTGGTGGTTTACGACATCGACAATAGCAAGATGGAACCACTGGCGGCATTGGGTGCGACGGCTGCCGAGTCGCCGGCCGCGGTCGCGCAGCGGGCCGACCGAACAGTTACGATGGTTGAAACGACCGAGCAGACCGAGGACGTGATCTTTGGCCAGAACGGTCTTCTTGAGACGGCGCAATCGGGCCATAGCCTGGCCATGATGAGTACGATCGACCCGGTCGCAACAAAACGCATGCATGCGCAACTCAAAGCCAAGGGGATCGCGATGGTCGATGCGCCGGTTTCCGGCGGCACGCCTCGGGCCCAGTCGGGTGACCTATCGATCATTGCGGGCGGTGACGCACAGGACATCGAGGGTTGGCGGCCATATTTCGAGCCGATGTCATCCAACATCTTTCATGTCGGTGAAATCGGTCAAGGCCTGGCGCTGAAGCTCGTCAACAACATGCTGGTTCAGGTCAACACCGTTGCGGTCGCCGAGGCATTTGCTCTCGGCGCGAAGGCCGGCCTGGATCCTCAGAAGATGTACGACGTCATCCGGGTCAGTACCGGCGCCAGCTTTGCCCTCGACCATCGCGTGCCACGTTTTCTATCCGGCGACTTTGAGCCGGGCGGCACGGTCGACATCTCGTACAAGGATCAGGAATTGGAGACGGCTTTCGCCAAGGAACTCGGCGTACCGTTGCTGCTGGCGAATGTTAGCCAGCAGGTCTACCAGATGGCGCGCAGCCAAGGTCTCTCGAAACAGGACGGAGCGTCCATTATCAAGCTCTACGAGAAGATGATCGGCATGACGCTCGGGCCGCGATAGTCCAACGCGCCCGAGCGCAGCTGCAGCTAGAGTAAAGCCACGACGATCACCACGCGCGTGCGGTTGTCGAAAACCTCCGTCTAGTATTCCGAGATGTCGTCGTTCTCCGCAAAGAACTTGCGCTTCAGCCGCTCCATCTCCTGCATCTTGAAGGCGCGTGCGACCAAGCGGTCATAGTTGCGCTTCCATTGCATGTCGAGCCTGGCGCTCATCGACACGCTGCGCAAAGCCGCGATGTCGGGATCAATCGTTCGCGAGCGCTTGGCATCATCCCAAAGGTCATCGCGTTTCCACTCCGGCATACCGAGCTCTTTGATGGCATCCCAAAGTGACCGGCTCGGTGAATCCTCGTCAAAGTCGAGCCCCGTGTAACTGGTGTACAGGCTGTCCGAAAAGACACTCATGCCCGAGGCTTCCATCTGTGCGGCTTCCACGATCTTCTGCGCAGCTTCCTTTGCCGCGAACGGCGAAGTCGCGGCGACACCAAAGAATTTTCTCCGATTGACGTCCATGGGACACTCCATTGGCTATCACGACGGCTGTCACGTGGCGGCGCAAACCGATGCGCGTGACAATCCGAAGTCTCAAGTTGTCGAGATTAGCCAGCCGGGGCTCGTTTAAGTTTCCTCATCCTCGTAGCCAAACCGTCACGCGGGCGGTTGATGGGACAAACGAAGAGACTGTGTGACCGGAAACTGACTGACTGTTTAAGCCCAATCTGGAGAGCCGCGGCCAAACGGACCTCACCAGCGATGCCCGTAAATGCACGAGCAATAGGGCGAATATTGGCACGCTCATCGCCCGTGTCAACCGGCGCCCTGCATGTGGTTGAAGCATGCTGACCGGCACGCGGGCCTGGTCTCACGCAGCGTGTTCGTCGAACTTGCCCTGGTTGCGGTCGAATTGCTCATAGCCATCGAAAAAATGGGTCACCGGCACGTCAAAGAAGCAGCACAGGTCAAACAGATTCCCAGCCGGGATGTCGCGTATTCCCAGTTCATATTCGCTATACCGCTCAAGCGATACGCTCATATAGGCCGCGACCTTCTCCGGATTCACGTCGACTGCCAATCGGAGCAATTTCAGTCTTGATCCGATATACCTGTCGATGGACATGCGTTCTACGGTCTCCCAGACATCCCGTACGAGACCTCTGCCCTGCGCGTCGCGCACGAGACGAGCTTCCGTTATCGCTCTCGCTTTTCATGATTTGCACTATTGTTCAATGAGAATTGTGGACTCATCAAAGAAGCGCGGCGCCCGACCTGTGGATAAGCGTCGCGTTGCTTTGTAACAATTGTTGAATCGGATAATCAGCAATCAGGGTGTTTTAAGTGCCTTCTCAGAATTCATGGCGAGGACAGTCATTTGGCAGGCGAGCTCCAGAACGACAACCAAGAAGAATGGCTTTCAAATTCGGTCACCATTGAAGCGATATGGTCAAAGTTCAAACGACTCCAGAAAATTCGCGACGAGAGCATGGCCGATGTCGCGGCGGAGGCTGATGCCGGTACGGGGACTTCCCTGAGCGTCTCGATCAACGACAAAGTCCTGGACCCGATTGACGACGAACTCTTTCAATTGGCGTGGCTTGCCGCAGACAGCAAGGGTGCGACAGCCAATGATATTGTGCGCAAGGCCATGATTCTGACGGAGTATCTCGAAGAGAACAGCGACGACGTCATGCAGGCCTTGGCGCGATCGCTTGTGACCGACATCCTCTCGGCCAGTCAGTGAAGCGAGCAGTCCGCGCAAGCAGC
>JBPCWB010000199.1:0-8474 GCA_051009955.1 Hyphomicrobiaceae bacterium
TCGATCTGCAGGCGTATATCGCCCTTACTCGCGGGAATTTGACCGAGCCATTCGCGCAAGTAACCTTGCATATCGATTTCGCGAGGCGCCTTGACCAGCAGCCGCCAGCGATGGCGGCCGCGCACGACGGCTAGCGGCGCCTCGGCCGGACCAAGGATCGAAATCCGCTCAGACTGCGGGGCGCAACGGGCAACATCCCGGGCGTAGAGTCCTGCGAGTTCCTTTTGTCGGGCTGAAATTATCAAGGCGGCCAGCCGCCCGAACGGCGGCAGCATACCAAGCTGACGCTGCCGAATCTCATTCTCGACGAAAGCGTCACGATCACCGGAAACGATCGCTTGCATGACCGGGTGCTCCGGCAGGTGCGTCTGCACAAATCCACGGCCACGTTCCAACGCCCGCCCGGCGCGACCGGTCACCTGGTGCATCAATTGGAACGAGCGCTCGCCGGCGCGGGGATCGGCCTGGCCGAGGCCAAGGTCACCATCAACAATGCCGACCGTGGCCAGATCCGGAAAATGGTGCCCCTTGGCGACGATCTGGGTGCCAATGATAATGTCAGCTTCGCCCTGCTCGATCTTGGCTATGATTTCGCGCATCTCGGTGAGACCGGGGATGAGATCACTCGACAGCAACACGATGCGGGCGTCGGGGAAACGCTCCGTCACTTCTTCGGAAATGCGCTCGACGCCGGGTCCGCAGGCGACAAGACCACCTTCCTCGCCGCATTTGGGACATTTCTCGGGTATGGGCAGTGCAAACCCGCAGTGGTGGCAGTTCAGGCGACGCCGGAAGCGGTGTTCGACGAGCCAAGCGGAACACTGCGGGCACTCAATGCGATGACCACACGCGCGGCACAGGGTCAATGGCGCGTATCCACGGCGGTTGAGAAACAACAGCGCCTGACGCTTGTCGCCAAGCGTCTCCGAAATGGCGTCGACCAGGCGCTGCGACAGCCAGCGACCTTGCTCCGGCGGATGCGCGCGCAAATCGATAGCTTCGACATCTGGCAGTTCGACGCCCGAATACCGTCCGGGCAGCACAACATGCCGATAGCGCCCGAGGCGAGCATTGACGTGACTTTCAATCGATGGCGTCGCCGAAGCCAGGACAATCGGGAATTGTCCAATGTTGGCGCGCACCACGGCCATATCCCTGGCCTGGTAATTCACTCGGTCGTCCTGCTTGAACCCGCCATCGTGCTCTTCGTCGATGACCACGAGGCCGAGATCGGTATAGGGCAAAAAGAGGCCGGATCGCGCGCCGACGACGCAGCGTACCTTCCCGGTCCCGACCGCCTTCCACACGCGGCCCCGCTCGGTGGCACCTAATGCCGAGTGCCATTCCACCGGCGGGCAACCGAACCGCGCCTCGAATCGGTTCATGAACTGGCTTGTGAGCGCAATTTCCGGCAGCATAATCAGCGCCTGACGGCCCTGAGCCAGCGCGGCCGCTACGGCTTCGAAATAGACTTCCGTTTTGCCGGAACCGGTGACGCCATCGAGCAGCGTGACCGAGAAATTCTCCGCATCCACCGCAGAGCGAAGCGAGTGGACGGCAATTTCCTGTTCGTCACTGAACTCAGTCTGCGCATGCAGTGGGTCAGGTCGTGGATACGTCCGCTCGGGCACGACGACCTCAACCAGCACACCGGCCTGAACCAGACCGTCTATCACGCCGGCCGTACAGCTTGCGGCTTTGACCAGTTCCGACTTGATGCGGACCAAACCATCGGCAGCGATTTCGATGGCGCGCTGCCGGGCCGGCGTCATCCGTGGCGGCAGCTGCGCGTCCGGCACGATCTGCACGCCAAATCGCGGCTTTTCCGGCTCGAATGCGGAGCGGGCGCCCATCATCGTCCGTGCCACCATGCCCAGCGGCGACAGCGTATAGTTGGCAATCCATTCGGCAAACCGCATCGACGCTTCCGGCAGTGACGGTACGTCAATCAATCCGGCTAATGGCTTCAACTTGGACGGATCAACCGGCTTTTGCAGTCCAACAGGTTGATCCCAGACAATGCCAATCTGGGTCTGCGGGCCGAAGGGAACGAGAACGAATGATCCCGGCGCAACCGAGCCGTCGTCGCCCAGCACATAGTCATAACTCTGATCAAGCGCCACCGGCAGCACCACAGGCACACGCCGCAGCGTCGCCATCGGATCACCGGCCAGTTCGAGCAAATTCGCCACCGTCACACCCGATCCTCATCCGAATCATCGGCCGCAGACTACACGGCGACGTGCGGCGCACGTAGGGCGTGCAATATCGGCTCTAGACCAGCGCCTCTCGGCCATGCGGCGCATTGAAATCCAAGATCGGCCCAATCGGCACGATCCGCGCCGGATTCAGCATCTCATGGCTGCCGTAGTAATGATGACGGATATGATCAAGATTGACCGTTTCTGCAATCTTGGGCTGTTGATAGAGGTCACGGGTGTAAGCCCAGAGGTTGGGGTAATCGATGATTCGCCGGCGATTACACTTGAAATGACCGTGATAAACGGCATCGAAGCGCACCAAGGTCGGGAATAGGCGCCAGTCAGCCTCCGTGACCCGCGCACCGGCTATGTAGCGCTTGCTCGTCAGATGATCCTCGAGCCAGTCCAGGGTGTCGAACAACGGCCCGATCGCTGCATCGTAGGCCTCTTGTGACCGGGCAAATCCGCATCGGTAGACGCCGTTGTTCAACGTCTCATAGATCCGCTCATTGGCCGCATCGATGACCGTCCGGTGCTCTTCCGGGTAAAAATCACCAGGCAGAGCGCCGATTTGATCAAACGCCGAATTTAACATTCGGATGATCTCGGACGACTCGTTGCTGACAATCGTATTGCGCTCCTTGTCCCAGAGTACCGGCACCGTCACCCGCCCGGAATAGTCCGGATCTGCCCGCGTATAGATTTCATAGATGCAGCGCACATTGGTGATCGGATCGGGCACGACGCCCGGCCCTGGTTCAAACGTCCATCCGTCGTCCCCCATGTGCCAATTGACGATCGAGAGGCCGATTATATCCTCCAGACCCTTCAAGCGGCGGAAGATCAGCGTTCGGTGCGCCCAGGGACAGGCCAGGCTGACATACAGGTGATATCGCCCGGCTTCAGCGGCGAAACCATCTTTGCCAGTGGGGCCGGCACTGCCGTCGGCCGTCAGCCAGTTGCGAAACTGCGACTCACTACGGACGAATTTACCGTCTTTGGGCGCAGCAACCTGCCAGCCGCCCTGCCACTGACCGTCAACGAGTATTCCCATTGCTCTGCTCCCGCATCGCCCAAATCATGGTAAGGTACCGTTAAAGTATTCATTGTGATCCTGTTGCGTCGATTCTGTTCGAGAAAAAGCCGAACTGAGACAAATGACAGCAGGCGCACTGACGATGACGAGCGATTTCTTAGAACCTCAGCTCTACGACACGGTCCAATCTTGGTTGGACCATATTCGGCTTGATCGTGGCCACTCGAAGAATACCGAGGTCGCCTATGCGCGCGACGCCGACCAATTTCTGCGCCATCTCAAGGCCCGCCTTGGCCACGTGCCAGCTGTGCGGGACCTTGCCAAAATCGACACCAAGACCATTCGCAGCTTTCTCGCGGCTCGCCGTAGCCAGGGCGCTTCAAGCCGTTCACTGGCCCGCACTCTGTCAGCGCTGCGGTCATTTTTCCGTTGGCTCGAAGCTGAAGAAATCGTGCGCAATCGCGCCATCCTGCAAGTTGCGCTGCCCAAGGTACCGCGGTCGCTGCCCAAACCTCTCACTGTCGATAAGGCCAAGGATCTGGTCACAGCGCGGACGGAAACGGATCTCGATTGGGTCGCAGCACGCGACGCCGCAGTGCTGATGTTGCTCTATGGCGCCGGCCTGCGCATCTCAGAGGCGCTCAGTATCACGGTACAGAATGCACCAATGACGGCGCGTGACGCCCTCAGGATTGTCGGCAAAGGCAACAAGGAACGCGTGGTGCCGGTATTGCCGGTCATCGCCGAGGCCATCGCCGCCTACCGCGCTCTCTGCCCCTACGAACTGGCGCCGGACGATCGACTGTTCGTCGGTGTGCGCGGCGGCCCGCTATCACCACGGATCATTCAGCTCGCGGTTGCGCGGCTGCGCGAGACACTCGGTCTGCCGCACAATGCAACACCGCATACGCTGCGCCACTCGTTCGCCACGCATCTCCTTGCCGCGGGCGCGGACCTGCGCCAGATCCAGGAACTGCTGGGCCACGCTTCATTGTCGACCACACAGTCCTACACCGAAGTCGAGCGTGACCGCCTGTTGGCCGTCTACGACGCCGCACACCCGCGTGCGTGAGCTGCAGTCACCGCCTCTCCCGGCTTGCACCCAGAGGTCAATCTGAACCACACTCGCGCGAACGCATTTCGCCGAGAGGAATACTCCATGTCCAAAACTGCCTTGATCGTGGGTACAGGAAGCGGCATCAGCGCCTCTTTCGCACGCACACTGGCCCGAGAAGGTTATGACCTCGCGCTCACCGCCCGCAATACCGACAAGCTTGCGGACCTCGCCGCTGAGACCAATGCCCGGGTGATCTCCTGCGACTCGACCCAGGCGGATCAGGTGGCCGCCGTCTTTAGCGAACTGGATGGTGCGTTCGGTCATCTCGATGTCGTCCTGTACAATCCCAGCGCACGCGTTCCGGGCACGATCGCCGACCTGTCCCCGGCCGACGTCGAACAAGCCATCAAGGTTTCGGCTTTCGGCGGGTTTCTTGTTGCGCAGGAGGCGGCCAAACGGATGATTAAGCGCGGCCAGGGCAACATCCTATTCACGGGAGCCTCGGCGAGCGTCAAAGGCTATGCCCGCTCAACTGCCTTTGCGATGGGCAAATTCGCCCTGCGCGGCCTGGCGCAGTCACTTGCACGCGAACTTGGGCCACAGAACATTCATGTTTCCCACTTCGTGATCGATGGCGGCGTGCGGAATGCCGAGCGCGGGCGCATCGAAGGCCCTGACGATACGCCGGACAAATGGCTCGACCCTGACGCGATCGCTGAAACCTACATGGCGATCGTCAATCAGCCGCGTTCGGCCTGGACATGGGAAGTCGAACTGCGGCCGTGGGTCGAGAACTTCTAGACGGCCTCAGCGCCCATTGCTGGCCCGTTACAGTTCCTTGCCGCGGGCCAGCGTTTCAATCCGATTCAGCAATTGCCGCTCCTGCAGGAAAGGATGCACCTGCAGTCCGGCACGAAGGGCCTTGAGCGCACCATTCCAGTTTTCCGCCCGCATGTTGATCATCATGAGGCCTGCCAGAGCGCCGAAATGGCGCGGTTCAATGGCTAGCGTCCGTTCGATGTCGACGACCGACTCAACATCCCGGCCCATGTAGAACAATATCGTCGCCCGCAGGTTCCAGGCCTCGGAATAGCGCGGCAGGAGACGAAGTGCCTCATCGACCCGGGCGATCGCAGCGCCATGCTGGCCCGCCGAAAAGCTCTGTCTTGCCTGGCGCATCATCAGGTCGACATCATCATGACCCGACTGATTCCACAGCGCCCAGATCTGCGGAGTCAGGACGCTCGCCTCCTGTTCGGTGCGGGCCTGTTTTAAAGCAGCAAACAGTTCGTCGAGTTTCTCGGCGCGTTGCTCCGAGGTTTGTTGAGCCTGCTTTGTTTCACGAGCCCACACATTCGAATTCGAATTCGGCTGCAAAGCTGCCAGCGCAAAAATAATGGCGATCAATCCAAACCGCATGCCTTACCTCCGCGGAAACCCGGCAGCACGTCGCGTAGCGAACCACACAAACAGCAGTACGTCCAATTGGGCGTCTCGGAGCACACTCCATTGTCGAGAATCGCGAGTCGTGCGGGAACAGTTGGAGAAACTCGCGTCACATATGCAACGCCCGTTTGTCGACGGCCAGGGCAGCTTCCTTGACAGCTTCGCTGAGGGTGGGATGTGCGTGGCAGGTTCGCGCGAGATCCTCCGCCGAACCGCCAAACTCCATGATCACAGCAGCTTCCGCGATGAGTTCACCGACGTGCGGCCCAACCATGTGAACTCCCAAAATGCGGTCCGTGGCAGCATCGGCCAACACCTTGACGAAGCCATCCGTCGTGCGGTTGACCTTGGCCCTGCCGTTCGCCATGAAGGGGAATTTGCCGACTGTATAAGCGATACCGGCGTCTTTCAGCTCATCCTCAGTCCTGCCGACCGAAGCGACCTCAGGATGGGTATAAATGACGTTGGGGATGACGTCGTAGTTGACGTGACCAGCCTGACCCGCCAGTTGCTCGGCAACCGCCACGCCTTCATCTTCCGCCTTATGTGCGAGCATCGGACCGTCAATCACGTCACCAATGGCGTAGATGCCCGGCACGTTGGTCTGCAGGTGATCATCGACGACGACGCGACCGCGCTCGTCTAGTTGAACGCCCGCTTCAGCCAATCCGAGACCCTCTGTGTAGGGGACGCGGCCGATGCACACCAGGACGACATCGGCAGAGACAGTCTCGGCCTCGCCACCAGCCGCTGGCTCGATCGACACGGTCTGGCCAGCTCCGGATTTTTCGACCGCCGTTACCTTTGAACCGAGCTTGAACTGAATGCCCTGCTTCTGCAGGATTCGCTGAAATTGCTTGGCGACTTCGCCATCCATACCCGGAATGATGCGGTCAAGAAACTCCACGACCAATACCTCGGACCCGAGGCGCCGCCACACGGAACCAAGTTCGAGACCGATCACGCCAGCACCGATAACCAGCAGCTTTTTCGGCACGTTAGCCAGATCCAAGGCCCCGGTCGACGACACGACGGTCTCTTCGTCGATCTCGATTCCGGGCAGTCGCGCAACATCCGAACCCGTCGCAATGACGATGTTCTTGGCCGAGAGGTCCTGAGCTTCTCCGCCCTCGGACGCAACCCGGACGCGGCCGGCTCCCAGAATCGTCGCGGTACCGTGGAACGCATCGATCTTGTTCTTCTTCAGAAGATAGGCCACACCATCGACGTTGCCTTTGATGCCCTCGTCCTTGAAGGCAAGCATCTTGCCCAGGTCGAGCGTCGGCGAAACATTGATGCCCATGCCTGCGAAACAATGGCCCGACTCTTCGAAGAGTTCCGAGGCGTGCAGCAGCGCTTTGGACGGGATGCAGCCGACATTGAGACAGGTCCCACCGTGGGTCGCGCGCTTCTCGACGACGGCCACCGACATCCCCAACTGCGCGGCTCGAATGGCGCAGACATACCCCCCCGGGCCGGTTCCGATGACGACAAGATCATAAGCTTCAGCCATTGCACGGTCCCTGGCTCAATCGATGGATTTATGGAAAGGTCTGATCTGGCGGATGCTAGAGCTCGAGCAGGAACCGTTGCGGATCCTCCAGGCACTCCTTGACGCGCACAAGGAACGTCACGGCTTCTTTGCCGTCGACGATCCGGTGGTCATAGCTCATGGCGAGGTACATCATCGGACGCGCCGCGATCGATCCGTCGCCGAGCACGACCGGGCGCTGCTCAATGCGATGCATTCCGAGGATCCCCGACTGCGGAGCATTGAGGATCGGCGTTGACAACATCGAACCGTAAACACCGCCGTTGGAGATCGTAAATGTGCCGCCCTGCATTTCTTCGATGCTGAGCTTGCCGTCACGTGCGCGTTTCCCGAAATCCGTGATCGCCATCTCGATTTCCGCAAGGCTCATGCGATCGGCCTCGCGGATCACCGGAACGACCAGGCCTTTGTCGGTGCCGACGGCGACGCCGACATGATAATAGTTCTTATAGATCAGATCCTGGCCATCGATCTCGGCGTTGACAGCGGGAATTTCGCGTAGCGCCTGAATGCAGGCTTTCACGAAGAAACCCATGAAGCCGAGTTTGACGCCGTGGCGACGCTCGAACATTTCTTTGTATTCCGACCGCAGCGACATCACTGCGCTCATGTCAACATCATTGAATGTCGTCAGCATCGCCGCGGTGTTCTGTGCATCCTTGAGGCGACGGGCGATCGTCTGGCGCAATCGCGTCATACGCACGCGTTCCTCGCGTGCAGCATCGTTGGGCGCAGCCGGCGCCCGCATCTGCTGGCTTGGCACCGGCGTCGGTGCAAGCGATGTCGATGGAACGGCTGCCGGTGGCGCGGATGACGCTGCCATTGCGTCTTCCTTCAGAACCTGACCACGACGCCCTGAACCAGCAACATCGTCCGAATCGACACCCTTTTCTTCAAGGATCTTCCTGGCCGCCGGCGAAGGTGGCATGTCTCCGCCGGCTGGAACGACCGTTGCAGCCGGTGCAGGTTGCGCGGCGACGGGCGGTGTCGCCGCCTGCTGCGCACCACCATTGGCCGCTGCCGCTGCACCTTCATCGACCGAACCCAGAAGCGCGCCAACCTCGACGGTCGTACCCTCCTCCACCGTGATGGCACCGAGCACTCCGGCAACAGGCGAAGGCACTTCAACCGTAACCTTGTCAGTCTCAAGTTCACACAATGACTCGTCGATGGCCACAGCGT
>JBPCWB010000200.1:0-14499 GCA_051009955.1 Hyphomicrobiaceae bacterium
GCGCAGGCCGTTCCAGATGTCGCCGTTGGGCAAGACGACCTCCAGCCCGAGCACGAGCGCGCGGGTGTTCCCGTAACGCAGAACTTGGGTGCCACCGGCATTGGTTGAGAGATTGCCGCCAATCTGGCATGAGCCTTCCGCCCCAAGACTGAGCGGAAACAAGCGCTTGTTGTCGTCGGCGATTTGCTGCACCTGCTGCAGAATTACGCCCGCTTCGACGGTTATCGTGTCATTGCCCAGGTCGAGTTCCCGCACGGCGTTCATCCGCGATGTGGAAACGATGACTTCGCTCATATCAGCATGGGGTTGGCTCGCCCCTGTCAAACCTGTATTGCCGCCTTGCGGCACAATGGCCGTGCCGGTTGCCTGGCATAGCTTGACGATTTGGGCGACTTCCTCTGTGGAACCTGGTCGCAGCACGAGTGGCACGGCGCCGACAAAGTCGTCACGCCAGCTCTTGCAGTAGGCGTCTGTATCGTCGGCGCTCTCCAGGTATCCCGCCGGACCAACAATCGCTTTGAGATCATCAATGATATCGGATGACACTGTCCTTGCCGCGCGCAATGGCTCTGACATCGCGGTCATTCCTTGTGTTATAGGTGCCCAGGATTGAACGGTGATTGTAGCAGGCCCGGCATGAACGACAAGACTGGCAAAGCGGATCTCGGTAAACCATCCGGCTTTCGCGATCTTGTCGGTTATCGCACGATCCACTGGGTCGAGGGGCACGCCATTTTCGAGGTGGACATCGGTCCAGAGCACCACAATTCAAGCGGCTTTCTACACGGTGGCGTCTACATGACGATCCTGGACGCAGCGATGGGCCATGCCTCGACTTGGTGCAACGAAGAGGGTCATGTTCGCCCGTGCGTCACGCTGTCTCTGACCGCGAATTTTGTCGCGGTGGCCCGCACGCCGATCATTCGTGCCAAAGCCTGGCTTCAAGGCGTGGCCGATCGCGCTGCCGTGTGTCACGGCGAAGTCGTCGATGCCGCAGACAACGTCTGTTTGACCGGTAACGGCAGCTACCGTTATCTGCGTGGGGGCGAGGCGCTGGCCGGCATCCCGCGGCCGGTCTCCCACGGCGACGGCGAGACGGCTGGAGAACCGTAGTCGATGACACGCTACGCAATCTACTTTGTACCGCAGCAAGACACCAACCTGTGGCGGTTCGGCTGCGCCGCGCTGGGCTACGACAGCTGCCAGCGCATTGATGTTTCGTTTCACGATCACGAGTTCTATGGCGCGCACGTCATCGAAGAGCTAACGAAAGATCCGCGCCGCTATGGATTCCACGGCACACTCAAGCCGCCCTTTGCTCTGGCCGCCGGAACTTCGATCGGTGGCCTGGAGGCGATTGCGCGGGAATTTGCTGCAACACGCAAGGCGTTCAGAGTCGACCGACTGGTCGTTCGAGCGATGGGCAACTTCCTGGCTCTTGTCGCGGAACAACCAAGTCCGAAGTTAACGGCACTGGCCGACAACTGCGTCGAAGTGTTCGAGCCGTTTCGGGCGCCGTTGTCCATGGCGGATCGCGAGCGGCGGCTCAGGCTGCCTCTCAGCGAGCGCCAGATGGAGAACTTGGATCGTTGGGGCTACCCTTACGTCTTTGATGACTTTCGCTTTCACATGACGTTGACAGGTCGGTTGCCGGAGACCGTGCTGACAGCCGGCCTGTCGGCCCTGCAGGCGCTGTACGCACCGATCGATGCTCCAGTCACGTTCGCCTCCATCTGCATCTGCGCGCAGGCCGACCCGGACGCCCGATTCGTGATGCACCGGAGATTTGATTTTGGTGAAGCGCCCTGACGCAGTTCGGAATTAGCCGGCCAACCCACGCAACGCCGCCGAAATGCGAGCCTGGGCGGCGGTCAGCGTGCGCTGCGACAGCACGAATTCGCGGGCCTGACGGCCAAGTCGTCGAATAAGATCACGGTCGCTCAGCAGTTCGCGGAGTGCTTCGGAATAGCTAGCGAGGTCGTTTTCGCCAACGAGACGGCCGGTCTCACCGTCGATGACCACCTCCGGCACGCCGGCACATCTCTGTGCAAGGACCGGCAGGCCGGATGCTTGCGCCTCTAGATAGGCGAGACCATAGGCCTCTCCAAATCCCGGCCAGACAAACACATCGCTCTGCTGAAGTACGCGCCGGACGTCCGCCTGGTCCAATTTGCCGTGCCACGTGACGCGGTCTGGTCCGACGGGACCGAACGCCGTCTCAACTTGCTGTCGCGCTTCGCCATCGCCGACTATATCAAGGGTCCACGAACAATCTTGGAGATGCGTTAGCGCCTTGGCCAGGAACTGATAGCTGGCGAGCTTCACGTCTGGGCGCATCATCGCGACCGTCACCAATCGTACGTGCTCCGGTGACATGGCTTGGTTACGGGCTCCGACAAAGTCTGTCGTATCGATAAATGGCGGCAGGTGGACGAGTTCGCCTTGCAACCCCGGCAAACGGGCGAGGCCGATGCGATCGCGCTCGGTCATGTACAAGTGACAGGCAGCTTGGCGCAATCCAGCAACGTTTTCGGCCTGCCAGGGCGCCCAGTCGTCCTGGGCGCGGCGTTCCGAGAACGAGGCTTCAACCGTCACGATCGGACACGAAAAGTAGTCCGCAACGATGGGACCGATCCAGTCGGGTGCCTTGTAGTAAGGATGGTAAGAAAACCAGACATGCGGTCGCCAGCCTTCCGCATTCCATTCGGAGATAAGGCGGTCAGCTTCCGCCTCTGCTGTCTGCTTCTTGCCGGCGAGAACTTGGTCGTCGGGTGTGGCGGTGTAAGCCCGGAACTCGCTAGCAAGCCGAAGTGTGGAGGCGATGCCACCGAGAGCCTGCATCAGCAACCGTGCCATCAACCTGTCACCGGATGGCACCGGATGGTCCGGCGACTTCATCGTTGCATAAAACGCGATGTTCATGCTGTGACTGACCTCGCGTGCGTGACTGCGATTGACCCGTCCTAACGGGATGCACCACGGTTGGGTGCCGGAGAATCCGCACTCTACATGGTGGTCAATCGACGTGAAATAGGCCGCTCTTCTCGTAAATGTGACAACCCATCCGGGTTGCGTGATGGCGCGCCCCGGTCAGGAGGCTGGCCAGACCGGATCGACTTCACTAAATTACGACTACGCATCGTGCGGCGATTGCTCCGTTACCTGTTATGTTAAGGATGGAAACTTGCCGAGCGGTCGGATTGCAGAAAGGCAGTCGATTTGAACCCGAATCTATTCCGCTACATTTGGCAACACAGCCGGAGTGAGCAGGTCGCGATTCTCATTCTGATCGTCGCCGCCTTGCCCTTCTACTGGATGTCGTTGGATGTTCCAAAGCGCATCGTCAACGAGGCCCTACAGGGCGAGGCATTCTCGGATGGCAATGTCACCGCGACGCTGTTCAAAATGTCATTCGATCTGCCGGACGTGCTGGGTGGCGGCAACGTCATGCTGTACGAGGGCAAGGACTTCGATCAGATCGGTTACCTGCTGGCGTTGAGTCTTCTGTTTCTGTTTTTTGTCCTGATCAACGGCGCGTTCAAATACAAAATCAACATCGATAAGGGCGTTCTTGCCGAACGCATGCTGCGCCGCCTGCGCTTTGACCTGTTTGCGCGCATGATGCGATTCCGACCGGAAGACATCCGCCAGGTCAAACCCGCCGAAGCCGCCACAATGATCAACACTGAAGTTGAACCGATAGGCGGTTTCATCGGCGATGCATTTGTCTGGCCTGTGTTTCTCGGCACCCAGGCGATGACGGCCTTGCTGTTTATCATGGTCCAGAGTTTTTGGCTGGGCATGGTGGCAATGTCGATCGTGCTGGTGCAGGCGTTCATCATTCCGATTTTACGGCGCAAGCAGCTCGAATATGCGCGCAAGAGGCAATTGGCTGCGCGGCAGCTGTCGGGCCGGATTGGCGAAATGGTCGACGGTGCGCCGCTGATCTTCGGTCACGGCACGTCAACTTATTCCGAGGCCGAGGTTGGCGACCGGCTGGCCAACCTCTTCCGGATCAGAGTGGCGCTGTATAAGCGCAAGTATGCCGTCAAGTATCTGAATACGCTTCTGTCCCAGGTTACACCGTTCTTTTTCTACGCGATCGGCGGTTACTTCGCCCTGACGGGTTCGCTCGACATTGGACAGCTAGTGGCCGTCATCGCGGCCTACAAGGATCTGCCGCCGCCCGTGAAAGAGTTGATCGATTGGGATCAGCGCCGCGCCGATGTTACTATCAAGTACCAGCAGGTTATTTCGCAATTCGGCGCCGACAAGTTGATGCCCCAAAGCGGACCGGACTCGGATCAGACCATCCCCAACGATGCCCCGGTCAAGATCGAGGGCCTCCGAGTGCTGGATCAGCGCGGCAGCCCACTGCTCGACTCGTTGACAATGACGCTGGAACGCCCATCGCACATTGCAATCGTCGGTGCGCCAGGCAGCGGTCGCGAGATCCTGATGCGATTGCTCGGCCGGCAGATTACCGACTTCGAAGGACGATTGAAGATCGGCGACCAGGATCTTGCGTTGATGAGCAACGATTTGGCCAGCCGCTATATGGCCTATGCGACGGCCGAGCCGATCCTGTTTCCGGGCACCCTGCGCGACAACGTCACGTTCTCGCTTAAGCGCAAGAGGCCGGATCAAATTCCTGTCGAAACCGCCCAGCAACAAACTGATGTGATCGAAGCCGAGCGCAGCGGCAACCCAAAAGTGTCCACAAATGCCGACTGGTGCGATTACGCTGCCGCAGGTGTCGCCGGCCTGCAGGATCTCGATCGGGCCGTCCTCGATGCTCTCCAAATGACCGGTCTCGAATCGGACATCTACAATTTCGGTCTGCTGGGCAAGCTGACGAACGAGACGGACCCGGATATTCTGCAACGAATTGTGGACGCCCGATCCGTTGTTCGCAGCCATCTCGAAGAGGAAAATCTTCTCAATGTCATCGTGCCGTTTGATCCGGCGCAATACAACCGCAACGCTTCCCTCGGCGAAAATCTGGTGTTTGGCGTTGCAGCGGGCGCACGCTTGTCCGCGCGCGGTCTTGCGGGCGACCGCTTCTTCCGGGCCATCATCGCAGCGGAAGGACTCGAGAAGCCGCTCGCGGAGATGGGCCTGACAATCGCAGAGACGACGATCGAGACATTTGCCGGCCTGCCGCCAGGCCATCCATTGTTTGAACGCTACGGCATGATGCAGTCGAATGAACTCGAGGAATTCGCCGAAATCGTCGAACGTGCACAGGCGCGCGATGCGTCCAGCAGACTGACGAGCATCGATTTCGAGCGTCTCATCGGCCTCGCATTGGCCTACGTCGAGCCGCGTCATCGCCTTAACCTGATCAATCCAGCCCTTGAGCAGCGCGTGTTGCGGGCCCGGCAGAGCTTCATGAAGTTTTTGCCTGACGAATATGGGTCTGAGATCGAATTCTATGACCCACTCAAGGTCATCGCAGCTGCACCCATCCGGGATAATCTTCTTTTCGGGCGGGTCGCCTACGGTGTCTCCAACTCGGAACAGAAGGTGGCGGCAGCGCTCAAATCATCGCTCACCGAACTGGGGCTGTTGGAAACTGTCTATCGATTGGGCCTCGACTACGACGTCGGCCCGGGTGGCAAGTTGTTGTTCGCGCCTCAGCGAGTGGCGGTCAATCTCGCCCGTTGCGTTGTCAGAAATCCGGATATCCTGATTGTTGACAGTGCACTGTCGGATTTCTCGGCAGTAGAGGCTGAGACATTGATTAACGCCCTGCAAGAAACCATGAAAGACAAGACGCTGATTATGGCGTTTGTCGACCGGACGTTTGCTGATAACTTCGATCGCGTTATCGAGTTTGATGGCGCTCGTGTTAAGGATTACGGCGTGTCGTCGCGAGAGCGCGCCCGAGCACAGCCGGAACTGGCGCCAGGCGAATAGGCAGAAGGCAGAACGATGAGTATCCAAGCAGATTGTGCCGCGCTTCAAAAGATTCCGATGTTCCATGAGGTCGACTTGGCCAAGCTGCGCCTCTTCGCCTTGTCGGGTGAGCGGATGTCGTATGAGGCGGGAGATGTCATATTCCGTGAAGGTGATGCGGCCGAAGCGGTCTATGTCATTCTGGAAGGCATCGTCGACGTGATCCGCGAAGCACCGACCGGGCGTGTGCGCCTGGCACAGATTGGAGAGGGCAACATGTTCGGGGAAACAGGTGTCCTATGCGACAAGGTTCGCTCGGCGACGATCGAGGCAGCAACACCCGTCAGCGTCCTGCAACTCGATCGTTACACCTTCAATGAAGTTGCCCGAGACGTGCCACAGCTGACGCTCGCTATTGCCAAGGAACTTGCGCGTCGATTGGAATTCATGAATCAGCAGGTTGCAAAGCAAGCGGAAGCGTAACCCGGCGATGAGTGAAAGCAATCAAGCGGCGTCCCTGTCGTCCGCGATACCGAGCAACATTGCCTGGGAACGCACAGCGCGCCTCTGGGCCGGTTTGATATTGTTCGCTTTCGTAACAACGCATCTCCTCAACCATGCCATTGGCGTCTTCGGAGTAGATGCCATGCAGAATGTCCAGGTTTGGCGGGTCGCTGTTTGGCGTTCGTGGGCCGGTTCGATCCTGCTCTACGGCGCCGTCGCGGTGCACATCATCCTGGTCCTGAAACGAACCGTCCTGCGACGGACCTGGCGGATGCCTCTCAAGGAAGCACTGCAGATCGCGCTTGGTCTTCTGATTCCGGTGTTGATTTATCAACACCTCATCGGAACGCGATACATGTCCGAATTCGGTGGTACGACCGACTCCTATCTTGCGGCGCTCAATCAGCTTTGGCCGGGCAAGGCATTCGATCAATCGCTGCTGGTCATCGTTGTTTGGGCCCATGGCGTCATCGGCCTGCATTATTTGTGGCGGTCAAAGCCCTGGTACCCGCGCGTACGCGACATCGGTCTGATCATGGCATTTGCCGTTCCGGTCATGGCCCTCGCCGGCTTTGTGTCCGCGGGGCGCGAAGCCGTGGAATTCGACACCGACCATCTGCGCTGGAATGAAGACCAACGAGCAATGTTTGTCGCCGCATCGCGGCAGGCTAACTGGATATTGTTGGTCGCTGCAGCCGCCCTCGTCACGATTATAGCCGGGCTCGCATTCTATCGCCGGATCGGTGGCAGTGTGATTTTGCGTTACACGGGGCACGGCGACGTCAAAATGGCCCGCGGGCTGTCAGTGCTCGAAGCCAGCCGCAGCAATAGCATTCCGCATCCATCGTTATGCGGTGGCCGCGGGCGCTGTTCGACTTGCCGCGTTCTGGTGCTCAAAGGCATTGAAACACTCGATCCTCCGGACGCTGCCGAACGTGCCCTGTTGAATCGCATCTCAGCGCCTGGCAGAGTCCGGCTCGCCTGCCGTATTCGACCAAAGCGCGACATAAGCGTACAGATCGTACTTCCCGTGACCTCGAACAGTGGGCAGCTTGACTGGAACGACGAGGCACTCAAGACCGGAGTCGAGCAGGCGGCCACAGTGCTGTTCGTCGATCTGCGCGGCTTCGATCGCCTGACTCAAACCCAGTTGCCGTTCGATCTGGTCGTGCTGCTCAATCGTTTCGTTGAGGAAATGCGGCAGGCTATCGAGGGGCATGGTGGCCGTGTGACCATGTTTCTGACTGACGGCATAATGGCTGTCTTCGGCCAATCGGGTCCGCGCGCCGGAGCCAAAGCAGCAATCACGGCAGCGCAGGATATGCTGAAATCGACGGACATCCTCAACACGGAGTTCGAGTCGGCCTTGCCGCAGCCATTGCGCGTCGGTATCGGGATTCATACGGGCCCCATCGTCATGGCCCGCGTCGGCGATGAAGAACACGGCTTCATGACGACCGCTCTCGGCGAGACGGTCACACTCGCCAGCCGACTCGAGAGCGCAACCAAGGAACTCCTGTCGGATTGCTTGGTGTCGCAGGCGACATTGCAAACGGCAGGATTGCCGATCCCTACGACGGAGCACCGCGAGATCAATTTGATCAACCGCGCAGAACCGCTGATCGCCTATCCTTTGGCAAGCACAATCACTGCGACGGAAGCACCTGTCTTCGCCAGTGAGGACGTCAATGAGGAAGTCGCGGAAGCCTGACCACTCCAGCAGAACGAACGTCGAAAATGGCAAAAAGAATCCGCGTGGCGGCTGTTGGTGCCGGCTACTTCTCCCGGTTTCAGTACGAAGCCTGGACCCGGCTCGATCGGGTCGAGCTCGTTGCCGCCGCGAACCGAACTCTAAGCGGTGCGCAGGAGGTTGCGGATCAATTCGGAATTCCCGACGTATTTCAGTCCGTTCCCGAAATGCTGGATGCAGTGAAACCAGATCTTCTCGATGTTATCACGCCACCGCAAACGCATTTGGCAGCCATAGAATCGGCGGCTGAGCGCGGCATCGACGTCATTTGCCAGAAGCCTTTCTGCCCGTCCCTGGTCGAAGCAAGGCGTGCGGCAGAGGTTGCGCAGGCGGCCGGCATCAAGCTGATCATTCACGAGAACTTTCGCTTCCAGCCCTGGCACCGCAAGATCAAGTCATTGCTTGAAGCCGGGACAATCGGTGAGGCTTATCAGATCACATTTCGGCTGCGGCCTGGCGATGGGCAGGGGCCACAAGCCTATCTCGACCGCCAGCCCTACTTTCAGGAGATGCCGCGATTTCTGGTTCATGAAACCGCAATCCATCTAATCGACACGTTCCGCTTTCTGTTCGGCGAAATGACGAGCGTCTACGCTGATTTGCGCCGCTTGAATGACGTGATCGCCGGCGAGGATGCAGGCATCATGGTGTTTGAATTTCGGGGCGGGCTGCGTGGCGTCTTCGACGGCAACCGGTTGTCGGATCATGTCGCGCAGAACCGGCGTCTGACAATGGGTGAGATGCTGATCGAAGGTTCGGATGGCGTGATCGAGTTAGGCGGAGATGGTGGCATAACGTTGCGAGCCCATGGCTCCAATGACAAGCAGCCCGTCGCCTACGACTGGCACGATCACGCGTTTGGTGGCGACTGCGTGTATCTGCTGCAGAAGGCGGCTGTCGATAGCCTCTTGGACGGTCAGCCGATCGAAAACTCCGCAACTGATTATCTGCGCAATATCGAGATCGAAGAGGCGGTTTACCGCTCCGGCAGCGAATGTCGTAAGATCAGTCTAACGGCAGACTGACAGCCGTGTCGGTGGAACCGTCTGCGGCAGAGAACGCACCATGATTGACCTTTATTCCTGGTTCTGCCCCAACGGGCACAAAGTCCATATCATGCTCGAGGAAACCGGGCTGATCTACGAGGTGAAACCTGTCAGCATTGCCGCGGGCGAGCAGTTCGATGCGTCATTTGTTGCGCTCAATCCGAATTCAAAGGTACCCGTGATCGTTGACCATGACGGTCCGGCCGGCCGACCCGTGACGATATTCGAAACCGGCGCCATACTTTTGTATCTTGCCGAGAAGACCGGTCAGTTCGTCCCGAGCGATCCGGCGTTGCGTTGGCAGGTCGTGCAATGGCTGATGTGGCAGATGGGCGGCCTCGGTCCGATGATGGGGCAGGCACAGCACTTCGTGTATCACACCCAGACTGGCGAGGCCTACGCCACCGACCGCTATGTCTCGGAAACCGCGCGTTTGCTGCGCGTTCTTGATCAGCGTCTCGCCACGCGCGACTTCATCTGCGACGCTTATTCCATTGCCGACATAGCCTGCTTTCCCTGGGTGCGCATTCACAAGTTATGCGGACAGGACATTGCGGTTTTTCCGAACGTCGGTCGCTGGTATGGCGAAATACGCAATCGGCCAGCTGTTGGCCGCGCCCTCGACATTCTCAAAGATCGATACGTCGACATCGCAACGTCCGATGAGGCAAAGACGCAGCTGTTTGGCCAGGCACGCCAACCGGGTAAGGGATAACAAGCACAATGAAGAAGGCGAGTTGGTATTTCGATTTCATCTCACCGTTTGCGTATCTGCAGTTCAACCGGTTTTCCGAACTGCAAAGTGATCTGGAGATTGCGATCAAGCCGGTCTTGTTCGCCGGATTGTTGAAACATTGGGGGCAGCTTGGTCCAGCAGAGCTGCCAACCAAACGCGTCTTCGTTTATCGCTTCTTCAAGTGGCACGCGGATCGCCGAGGCGTACCGTTTATCATGCCGCCCTCACACCCGTTCAATCCGCTGCCCGTGTTGCGACTGGCGATCGCCGCCGGCTCCGATGCAAAGAGCGCCAGGACCATCTTTCATCACATCTACGGAGAGGGCCATCCGCCCGACACGCCCGACTCGATTGCGGCGCTCGCCGAGAAATTGGGGATCGCAGATTTTTCCAACTGTATTGCTGCCGACGACGTCAAGGATCGACTCAAGGCCAACACGGAAGAGGCACTCGCGGCCGGTGTGTTTGGCGTTCCGACGTTCGTGGTCGACAACGAGGTGTTCTGGGGCGATGATGCCACCGCGATGCTGCAGGACTATCTTGCAAATCCGGATCTCTTTGCATCCGACGAGATGAATCGGATTGCGACGATGCCCATGGGGGTCGTTCGCAAATCCTAGAGTGCGAACAGGCAGGCGATGACGACAACGATCACGGCGTATACCGATTTCCGCAGTCCGTACACGTTTGTGGCCAAAGCAGAAGTCTATCGTTGGGAGGACGACTTTGGTGTCACCGTGGACTGGTGGCCCTACACGACTCCGCTGCAGGAAGTCTTTGGTCCCGCCGACGGGCGCAACGACCGCGAATTCCGCAAGATCAAATACATGTACATGAACGTCCGTCGGATTGGCGCCGAGCAAGGCCTGACAATTCGCGGGACCAAGCGCATTTTCGATCCGATGCCCGCCCACATCGGCCTGCTGCAGGCCAAGGATGATGGTGTTCTGCGCGCCTTCCACGACGATGTGTTCGAAAAGGTCTTTCTGCGCGAACTCGATCCGGACGATCCCGAGCACGTCCGCCAGACTCTGCGCAAGCTCGGTGCCGACGTCGCAGCCTACGACAGGAGGCTGGTCGACGGCGCTGCTGAAATAGAGGCAATCAATCGCAAGGCTGAAGAGGACGGCGTCTTCGGTGTTCCAAGTTTCGTTCTCGACGGCGAATTGTTCTGGGGAACAGACACGTTGCCCCAAATTCGCAGGCGCCTAGCCGCATTGTCTGGCATATAGTCCGGCACAACGCCTGTCCTGTTCACGAGTGCCAGGCGTCTGCATGGCATTCTCGTTGCACACGACGATGCGCCTCGCCTCAATGGTTGTCGCGGGGAATGCCCTTTGTCTCGGCGATCCTCTGATATTTGACGGCCGGCTTCAAAACCATGCCGTTCGCGAGTTCGTCGACCATGCCACGTTGAATTTCCTGCCACGGTGTCTGGTGGTCCGGATACTTGAACCCGCCGGCATCGGCGAGCGCCTGCCGGCGTGCCGCCAGTTCCTGATCGGATATCAGGATATCCGCAGTGCGTTTGGCGAGATCGATCCGAACCATGTCCCCGGTTTTGAGCAGCGCCAGTCCGCCACCGGTCGCGGCTTCCGGCGAGGCGTTCAGGATCGACGGCGTCCCGGATGTACCCGATTGGCGACCGTCGCCGATACACGGCAGATCTGAAATGCCCTTCTTCAGGAGATAATCGGGTGCGCGCATGTTCACGACTTCGGCGGCTCCCGGATAGCCGACGGGACCGGCACCACGCATGAACAGCAGGCACGTTTCGTCGATCTCTAAAGCCGGATCGTCGATGCGGTGATGGTAGTCTTCGGGGCCATCGAACACGATGGCGCGGCCTTCGAATGCCATCGGATCATCGGTTCTCTCAAGATAACGCTTCCGAAATTCAGCAGAAATGACCGAGGTCTTCATGATGGCACTGTCGAAAAGATTGCCCTTTAGATTGAGGAACCCGGCCTGGCTCTGCATCGGTTCGTCGTAGGACTTGATCACGGCACGATCGTCCGAGAACCGGCCTTCGCAATTCTCCAAGAGGGACTTGCCGTTGACCGTCACGGCGGACGAATTGATCTTGCCTTTGGCGATGAGTTCGGCGACGACGGCCGGCACACCGCCGGCGCGATGATACTCCTCACCAAGATACTCGCCGGCCGGCTGCAGGTTGACCAACAGCGGAACATCATAGCCAATCGATTCCCAATCGTCGTTGGACAACTCTACGCCGATGTGGCGGGCGATGCCATTCAAGTGGATCGGTGCGTTTGTCGAACCACCGATAGCGGAGTTGACGACGATGGCATTGTCAAAGGCCGCGCGAGTGAGGATCTTCGAGGGCCGCAGGTCTTCCCAGACCATGTCAACGATCCGCCGCCCGGTCTCGTAGGCCATTTGCTGGCGTTCGCGATAGGGCGCGGGAATGGCCGCGCAGCCGGGCAGGCTCATGCCGAGCGCTTCGGCGAGAGAATTCATCGTCGATGCCGTGCCCATGGTGTTGCAGTGTCCGGCCGATGGGGCGGAGGACGCAACCAGCTCGGCGAAGCCCTTGTAGTCGATTTCGCCGCGCGCCATCATTTCACGCGCTTTCCAGACAATGGTGCCGGAACCCGTCCGCTCGCCCTTGTGCCAGCCATTCAGCATCGGCCCGCCTGAAAGGACGATGGCCGGAATGTCGACGGTCGCCGCGCCCATGATTTGCGCCGGCGTGGTCTTGTCACATCCAGTCGTCAGGACAACACCGTCGATTGGATAGCCGTAGAGAATTTCAACGAGGCTGAGATAGGCAAGATTGCGATCGAGCGCGGCTGTCGGCCGCTTGCAGGTTTCCTGGATCGGATGCACGGGAAACTCGAAGCAGATGCCGCCGGCTTCGCGGATGCCTTCGCGCACGCGATCCGCAAGGAAAATGTGGTGGCGGTTGCAGGGTGAAATGTCGGAGCCAGTTTGAGCGATGCCGATGATCGGCTTTCCGGATTGCAACTCCTCCAATGTGAGGCCGAAATTCATCGTGCGCTCGAGGTACAGCGCCGTCATGTCGGCATTGGAGGGATTGTCGAACCAGGCTTTCGAGCGCAAGTTTGCACGTTGCTCGGCGGATGGTGTGTGACCCATGTTACTTCCCCGGATAATGGGCGAGCATCTATGTCGCTCGTAAGCGAGAGTGCGCGCGCCGGTTTGACTTTAAAAAGAGTTTTAGAGCTTTGCCGGACACTTGGGAAGCACGAAGCAGCGTCCCGCCCCAGCCGTCGGTCGAGAAGGTTATGCCAGCGGTCTAGTTTTCGTTGCCGCCGCGGACGCTCACCGTCCAGACCTACGGCGATCAGCCGGACCCACAGCGATTAGGCAAGGTTACGCGGCGCAACCTTCATGCGGTTTAATCACCCGCTCTGTCGACGCCGGGAACTTGGCCAGTTTGTCGACGGGCCGGACAGGACGGCGGACCAGATCGCCGCCGCAGTTGGGACAGCGCCCATCCGGCAGGCGGTTATCCCTGCAGTCTGTGCAGAATGTGCATTCAAAGGAGCACATGACCGCGTCGGGCGCCTCGGGTGGCAGATCTTTGTCACAACATTCGCAATTCGGCTTTAGGATCAACACCGGCCTACTCCTTGACCGCTTCGGCTTCTATCTCGACCAAGAAGTCCGGTGCGGCCAGTGCCGAGATTTCGATGTAGGTGTTGGCGCAGAGATGGCCGTCCAGCACCTTGTCCCGCACCCGCCGGTAAACCGCAACCTGGCCAGGTACCGTCACATAGATCGTCGCGCGAATGAGATGTTGTCGTTCAAATCCGCCGGCCTGCAGCACACCAAATATATTGCTCCAGGCCTGCTCCATCTGCGCCTCGAGGCCGTCGACGATCGTTCCGTCCGGAAGGACGCCGAGTTGGCCCGAGATGACGATGCGCTCCGCCGCGGCGGAGTGGACGACCCCCTGGGCATAGTTCGATGCCGGCTTGACGACACCGTCAGGATTGAGAATTTTCATGTGCGCCTCCAACGTTGCAATCGTTCAATAGCATGGTCCGCTCGCCATTGGCATTGCAACCGGCAAGAATTTGGTATCGACTGGTGCCAACAGGATTTCAGGAATGGGGCGGAGGACTTATGAAACGCGTACTCATCACCGGCGCAGCCGGTGGCATCGGCACTTATCTCAGGAAGCTTCTCAAGCCGATTTATTCCGAACTGGTCCTGAGCGACATTTCGGAACCCAAATCGCTTGCACCGGATGAAACGTTCATTCAGGCAAACCTCAATGATATGGCAGCGGTTGAGGCGATCTGTGAGGGTATTGACGGGATCGTTCATCTCGGCGGGATTTCAGTCGAAGCGCAATGGGAGAGCATTCTGAATTCGAATATCGTCGGCTGCTACAACTTGTTCGAAGCGGCTCGGCGCAAGCAGGTACAGCGGATCGTTTTTGCCTCGTCCAACCACGCCGTCGGTTTTTATCCGCGCGGACAGACGATCGCCACAGACGTTACGCTGCGTCCGGACAGCCGCTACGGTGTCTCAAAGGCATTCGGCGAAGCGATCGGCGCCATGTATGCCTACAA
>JBPCWB010000201.1:0-5048 GCA_051009955.1 Hyphomicrobiaceae bacterium
CCTGGTGATCCAATTTGAGCGAACAGTGGCCTATCAGGTTGCCCAGGGCGCGGACTTTCAGAGCATCATCGTTGCCGTTTCCGGCCCCCAGCCGTCGAAGACCTGCAAACCGGATTTCCCCGCTGGCCGGGGCGGCGGTGCGGTCGTGGACTGGCAGGCGACGCCGTTCGCCAAACTGAACATCGTCGGCGGAACTCCCGTGTACAGCCGCAAGGACGAGCCGTTCAAGGAAGATTCCTACTTCTATGGAGCAAGCGTGGACTTCGGGCAATTTTTCGGAGGCTTCGACGCCACGGTCTTTGCGATTGAGCAACGCTCATATGACTTTCTCGATCGCCGGGCGATCGGCTTCGAAGCGCGGTATTTCGATCAGAACAAATCGCTCTTTGCGACGACTGACTATGACATCTACTTCAACCAGCTCAATCTTGCCATTTTGAACGGCTCGTGGACGTTCCTCGACAAGTCGACGCTGACCGCCGCGTTCGACTATCGGACATCCCCATATCTCTTGACCTACAACGCCCTGCAGGGCCAGTTTGTCGGCTCACTCGATGAACTCAACCGCCAGTTCTCGCGCAAAGAAATCGAGCAGCTGGCGCGCGACCGCACGGCAACCGCGAGGTCGGCCTCGATCGGCTACACCAGGCCGCTGAATTCGAAGCTACAGATTGGAATTGACGCAACTGTCGCGAACGTTTCCGGAACCAAGGCGTCCGGCAACGTGCCGGCAACCGAATCGACGGGAAACGAGTACTACTATGCTCTGCAGCTGATCGGTAATGGCTGGTTTTCGGAACAGGATACGACCATTGTCGGTTTGCGCTACGTCGATCGCAAAGCGATTGACACCTACGTCCTCGATTTGAATACACGCTTTCTGTTGACCAAAGATCTGCATTTCAATCCGAGACTGCGGTTCTCGTACCAGAAAAGCGATGTTCTCGATTTCGAGGAATACGCCATCCAACCGTCGGCGGTGTTCAACTACTACATTGCCAAGGACTGGCGCATTAAATTCGAACTGGGTACGAAATGGTCGGAGCGAAAACAGGGGGCGGCAATAGACGAAAAGACCGAGTACATTTTCTCTCTCGGCTATCGCTATGACTTCTATGCGGAGCATCGCGACGATCGATAGTTGTTCCAGAAAATCCCAACCGCATGGCGTTGTTCGAGCGATCACCTGCTTTCTGAGCGGAGCAGCCGATAGGAAATACTGCTCAGCCTGAACGATCGGCATTCGCACCGCCCACCAAGTCTCGAATTGACTTGATGAGCTGACGCTTGGTGAATGGCTTGCTCAAGAAATCAGTCATTCCCGCATCAATACACGCCTTCTTGTTGTTGTCGAACGCGTGTGCGGTCAGCGCCAGAATCGGAACGGGCCCCAGATTGGCTTTGCGCTCGTGCGCGCGAATGGCCCGCGCGGCCGCGTAACCATCGAGATCCGGCATCCGACAGTCCATGAGGATGACGTCGAAATCGGCAGCTTTGGATGCTTGGACTGCCTCGCGGCCGTTGTTCACGACTGTGACTTTGCATCCGTGCGTGGTCAGGATGGTCTCGGTTAGCTTCTGCATGGCAGCATTGTCCTCGGCAAGAAGCACACTCAGTCCCTGACCATCCGGCTTGAGCTGATCCAAAGCGGAAGGAACGAGAGGATCATCAACCAGCGCGTTCGAAGCGCCATCCGTCGGCAATTCAACATCGAAGTTGAAGTAGAAAACTGTGCCGCCCTCTGGCTTGCTTGTGTAGTCGAGGACGCCACCCATCCGCTTGACCAGCGCATGCGAAATTGCCAGACCGAGCCCGGAACCACCATAGTCACCGTCAGCAACGTTGGAGCCTTGTGTAAATGCGTTGAAAATTGTTTCGTACGCTGTGGGTGATACGCCGATGCCGGTGTCGGACACCTTGATCTCTACTGTTCGCCTACCATCCACAGCAGCCGACTCAGTTGCAGCGTCGATCAGCACGTGACCACGCTCGGTAAATTTTACGGCATTGCCAATCAGGTTTATCAGAATTTGCTTCAAGCGAGCGTTGTCGACAACGAGCTTCTGCTTCAGTGCGCTGTCGACGTTCGTCCGCAGCTCGAGGCCCTTTGAGCGGGCTTCTTCCCTAAACATCGACGCAATATCCTCGACCGTCCTGGCGATCGATGTCGGCTGAGGGTTGAATGAAAGCTTGCCGGCCTCAATCGCTGAAACGTCCAAAACACTGTTGACGAGTGTCGACAGTGTTCGTCCGGCGCTTTGCACGGTGGCCAGCTGCTCAGCCTGCTTCGGACTGAGATTGGAGCCTGCGATGAGATCGGACATGCCAAGGATGGCCCCAAGCGGTGTTCGAATCTCGTGGCTCATGTTTGCCAGGAACTGGCTTTTGGCGAGGCTTGCTTGCTCGGCCTGCGCCTTTGCTTGAGCCAATGCGTGCGTGCGCTCCGCCACATGTGCCTCTAGCTCTTCCGCCCGCCGCGCAAGCATGACATGGCGGGTGGCGAATTCGCGGGTCAGAACGAAGGCGAGAAGCGCAACAAACAGGACGGCAACCAGCCGCCAAATCGCTTTCTCATTCGCCGCAGTGACCGGTGCGCTCGCGTGAAACTTCGTCGCCGGCTGTCCCACCCACAAAAACCAATTGCTCTTGAGATCCAGAATATCGAGCGGAAAGACCGTCGAGAACTGAAGATTTGGAGCCGCTTGCGCGCGCGTTATCCGCGCGCGATGCTCTTTCCACAGGCCTTCGTCGGACGAACCTGCGACGAACGCATGATCCACTCCCACAATTGCCGAAGTTCCGCCTGGTATCAGATCGCGGAGCGCTGCCGTCAGAATGACCGCGGTCACGATTCCACGCATGTTTCCAGTGGGACCGTAGAACGGCACCGAGTAGACAAGTCCTTTGCGGTCCTCGTCGTTGGGATTGCTGGGCGAATACCTCGTGTTATCGCATGTGATAACTTCCTCGCCACCAACTGCCGGATAGCCGACATAGGATACTGACTGTTCGGTTGGATGCCGGGATTGCAGGAGCGCGATTTGCTTCTTCATTACCCGGTACTCGTGAATTTCAATCTCTTCTACTGCCACGGTTCGGCGAAGCCGCGCAGTTTGGCGCGTCGATCGAAGCTCGGGATGGTCAGCCGTTCGCCCGACGATCAGATCGTCAAAAGTTATGATTGGTTCCTGCAGTTTGCCGGTGACAGGATCGATGGCATCAGGATCGAAATCAGCTGGCACGATGTAGACTTCTGAAAGGGCTACCCTCTGTGCAAGATTGTTGTAGATTTCTTGTGCGCTGGTTCTTGCGTCATCATTGAACCGACGGCCATGGCGCTCAATCGTTCGCACTCCGGGCAAACGCGAAATTGTCCGCAAACCATGACGAATCTGGTCAAATGTTTGCTCAATGCGACGCTTCACGTTTTGCGCCGTTCTCACATGCTGCTGCTCGAACTCCTGCCTGGCGGCTTGGATGGCCGTTTGCCGATCGTATTGGACCGCCAAGATCGCCGCAAGCGTGGCAACCAGCAACGTCGCCCAGGCGGCGAAGCGCCGGGTTCGCACGATAGACATCAGGTCGTTGAGAATCTGCTGAACCACTCCTGCGCCCTGTGAGTTGACCTGAGAGGTATCATTCTAGAACCAGATAGTAACATGGTCCCTTTCGATGTTTGATATTGGTCAATCGTATTGAAACGAACAAATGAAAGGAAGGGCCGATTGCGGCCCTTCCAGCGTCCTATTCTTGGTCTGCGATATGTTGCATCGGTTAGACGAAATCGTCCTGATCGAGATTGGTTGCGCCATTTACCTTGATTGTGAATTCGGCCTGGGCGTCGCCATCGACGTTGCCGTCGACGTATACGCCATCGTCTGCAGCGCGGACGATGAGTTGTCCCGCCTGGGAGAACGTCGCGTCCTCACCTAGCAGAGTGAACGATTGCCCAAGGTCGTATTGAGCAGCGATACCGGACAGATCGATTGCATCGCCTGGCGCAAAATCGGCAATCGTGTCTCCTTGTGCCGCCTCGACCGAATTGAAGACGAACGTGTCATCACCGATGCCACCCGAGAAAACGTTGGCTGCGCTTCCGGCAACGATAGTGTCATCACCGGCCCCGGCAATGACATTCTCGATTCTGGTGATGCTGTCTTGGCCTGACTGCTCACTGGTTGCAACGCCGAGGCCGAGATCGATCAACGCATCCGATGTAATTGCGGCAAGATCGTAAGTGTCTTCACCGTCACCACCGCGATAGACATCATCGCCGTCGCCAAATGAAGCAACGATGGTGTCGTTGCCGCTTCCGGCATCGACGACATCGCGATCAGCGCCAGATTGGATCCAGTCGTCACCTTCGCCTGCCAGTATGTAGTCCATACCCTGGCCGCCGAGGACCAAGTCGTTGCCGGCTCCGGCCAAAATGACATCGTCACCAGCCCCGCCGAGTAGCACGTCGTCGCCATCCTGTCCGATGACGTTGTCATTACCGCCGCTGGCGGCGGCGGTATCGTTGCCGGCTCCTCCGATCAAATTGTCATCCGTGTCACCGCCGACCAGCATCATGGGTGCCGCGGCGGTGTCCTGGGCTGCGCCACCGTTGCCCGGATCGTTGTTTGTGCCGCCATCGTCCGGAGCCGCGGGCGGGGCAATCGAAGTCGTGCCGTCACCCGTGTCGACAACGACCTGATCGGCCTCGGTTTCGATGACGTCCTGCGGCCTCAAATCTCCCACAATAGTGTCGCTGCCGCCGTTGGAGTGGAACACGACGCGATGCTCGGACTCCAGGCCCGAGATATTGACCGTGTCGTCGCCCTCAGTACCGTTGATCGTGATGGTGTTCGTCAACAGGGAGGTATCACCGAAATCACCACGGATGTCGAACTCGTCACCGCCGCCCATACCATCGACGAAGATCTCCTCGATGCGGGACAGTTCAGCAATGATTTCGCCGTTTCGTGCAATGACGATTCCCGCGGCGCCGACGTAGCCGAGTTCTTCGACAGCGAAGGCATTCGTGTAGATGTCAAATCGCTCCTCGG
>JBPCWB010000202.1:0-8179 GCA_051009955.1 Hyphomicrobiaceae bacterium
ATTTCGCTAAAGGCCGTGCGCGATAAGAAGAAGGTCATGCTTAACGGCATTCAAATCTCATGGAAAGCCGGGCAGGCCTCGGCGCTCGATACCTCCGACATCGCCAAAGGTCGCGATGTCGGCGGCATTGTTGCCCAGCGGATTGCGGCCGGCGCAGACCCCGTGGACGTTCCCTATGATGTGACATTTGCCTTCGTGTTCCACGCGTTCCATCCAAATGGCAAAATCCTGACGCAATAAAGTCGATGCTGATTTGCACTTGCGCGTGCCGCGACCATCGTTTCTACATCGGTCGCAGCTGACGAGAGGTGGGCCGGATCATGCTTGGCCGGGTGAACATATTGACAGGCGCGCTGGCCGCGGCCGGCTTGCTGGTGGGTGCCGCGGTGGTGTTGCCTGCGCAGCCTGCGACCGCCCAGGTGCGTGACAAACCCTACGATCAGCAGCTTTACCGTCTGTCCGAAATCCTCGGCGCGATCCATTATTTGCGCGAATTGTGCGGGTCCAACGACGGTCAGCGGTGGCGCGAGGGGATGAAAGAACTGCTCGATGCCGAAGGAAGCTCCGCCGTGCGGCGGGCCACCCTGAGCCGCCGCTTCAACCGTGGCTACCGTGGTTACTCGCGGACCTACCGCCGCTGCACCGTGTCTGCTCAAGCGACCAACGAGCGCTTCATCAAAGAAGCGATCGAGATCACCGACAAGCTTGTGAAGCTCGCGCCGTAGTCTGCCTTACCCACCCATTTACGCTTAATCGGAACGCTTGCAGCCAGGCCCCGGCAGGCGTGCTAGTTGCTAAGTCGGGAGATCATTCGACAACTCAGCGAACGCGACTCGCGGTCCGGGGGAAGACTACGATGCAATATGAACAGACGGTATCCTGTCAGCCAGACAGTCTTGATGCCCTGCATTTGATCCTGGCCGCCTGGGAGGAGGGTACCGATTCCGGGGTTGCGCCCGAGCTTATGGCCTATGCCGCTCTGTTTACGGCGTTCAGTCACCTCGTCGACGCCTTTGGAGAGGACAATGTGGCATCTCTCGCCGAAGGCCTCAGCTCACGCATCCGGCACGGCGAATTCACGCTTTACCAGACCAAACAGTGATCACGTCAGTCCGGGCAGCGGAAACACCAGCAGGGCGATCTCGCCGATCAGCATAACTCCGAAAGCAAATAGAACCGTTCCCGCCACACGGTTGATCGTCGTGAGCCGTCGCATGTCGAATCGATGGCGAAATCTGCTGATCAGGAACGATAGGAACACCCACCACGCCAGACTTCCCAGCGCAATCGCCCCAACCAGGAACAGCGCGTCGATGTAGCCCCGCAGCTCGACGAACGAACCAATTCCCCCAAAAATCGCGAACAGGCCCAAAACCGCACCGGGATTGGTGACGGTCAGGACGAATGTCTTGGGAATATCGAGGAGATAGGACCGGATCGTCGGCCGGCCTCCGTTCTCCTCCGCGGTCAGGATCTGCGGCTCCTTGAAGTACAGTGAAACGCCGAATCCGATCAGCGCGATACCACCGACGATCTGGATCGTTGCGCGGTGATTCTCGACCATACCCGTAATTGCGCCAACGCCGAGCCCGGCCAGCAAGGCGATGATCGCATCCCCCAGGACCGCACCCAGACCGGCGACGACACCAGCCAGGAAACCGCGCTCAAGAGCCCGTTGAATGCAAAGGATATTGACCGGACCGACAGGTGCGGCAACAACAATGCCGATCGCAAGTCCGATCGGCACGACCAGTGGGTTCGGAATATAGTCAAACAACCGCCAGGCACCTCGTTGTTCTTGGCCAAGTCATGCGCGGCAAGTTCCGCCGAACCATTGGAAGGTCGAATCGTTTCGTAAATCTAGTCGAGGCACACTGATGACTACCATCCCCGTCCCAACGCGCACCACCGCCAAAATACTCGTTATTAGTGCTATTGCGATGGTCCAAGTCGCCGCGACCGCGCTAATGTTTGACGGGATGGCGGCCAAGACGACCAAGCGCAGTCCCGCAGCTACCGTCGAATTCGATGTTGAGAAGCTGCCTACGCCGGTTGCTGAGATGCGCGACGCCATCCTCGAGGCTGCCTATTCCGGTAAGATCAAGCAGCTGCTTGTCCCCATCCAATGGAACGAGCTGAAGCCTGACTTTGGCGACATTCCCGGAGACAAACTCCTCGAAAGCTTCAAACAACGCTCCATTGACGGCGAAGGCCGCGAAATCCTGGCCATACTGATTGAGTTGCTCAACAGCCCCTATGCCGTCATCCGACAAGGCCCCGACATTGAAAACAACAAAGTATACGTCTGGCCATACTTCGCCGAGGTCCCCCTGACAAAACTACCGCCTCCGCAACAAATCCAGCTTCTGCGGATCGTGCCGCGCGATCGCTACAAGGCAATGATCAGCGCCGGCCGTTATTCTTACTGGCGCCTCTCGATCGGCGCGGATGGGACCTGGCACAGCTTTTTAACGGACCCGAAGTAGGTGACGGCCGGATGTGAGTTTTCGGGACGTCAACTATTTGGCCCGCCCGAGAGAAGCCAATGAGCACTGTAGCTACGCCTTGCTGGCGGCGCGTTTTGGGCTGGCTCTCTTCCGTGGCTTGGTGCTTTCCGTGCGAAACTGACCGCAGTACTTGACACCGCAACGTGTTCCCTCGATCCATTGGACCGAGCACGGCACCGACGTGTGCTCCTGCGCGGATTTGAAGGCCAATGTCAGTTTGTCGCCGACGTCGAGCAGGCTCAGGGCGTCGTTGTATTTGTCTGGCACGACTTCCAGTTTCACTCCCGACGACGACCGGTCGAGAATCATGCAGGCCAGCTGCGTCTTGGTTCCATCGAGAAGCAGGGTCGCCGGTAGTGATGACGACACGCGCTTTTGCTGGCGCTCCGCTTTCGTGCGGCTCTTGGCCGGCTGTGTTTCTTTGCTGGGCTTGGCTGGTTTGGTTTTAGTACGATGGATGATGATCGGCTTGTCCGTAGCCATTCGCAATGCTCTGAGGCGTTCACTCTCGGCATCGTCGTCATCAGCCGGCGCGTTTGATTTTCCCCCCTTTTTAGCATCCTTGGCTGTTGCGTCATCGGTCCCCTTTGACTGCGCCTGTGGTGCTTTGCGGCGCCTTGCAGCGGTTGTCCGAGACTTGCTACCTGAGGCTGCGTCCGAGCCACCGTCCGCCTCAGCGATACCATCCTGGCTCTGAGCCTGCAGCTCGGTTAGCTCACGTTGGAGATCCGCGGCCACTTGCGCCGTGGCATCACGCTGAGCTTCGGCGGCAAACCGAGATACCTGCTCTTCCTTGACCTGCGCCTCAAGCTGCGCCAATTGCGCGCTGTGCGCCTCAATGTCTTGGCGCAATGCGGCCTCGCTGTCGCGGGCCTCAGCCTCGCGCGCAACCATCAGTTTGTGCTGTTCGGCCACGTCGCGCAGCATCGTCAGCTCGTGCTGCAATTCAGCGGCCAGTTTTGAGGCCTGATCGCGCTGCGATTCGATCTCGCGATGCTGTGCTTCCTGGTCCTCGGCATGCGCTTGCAGCTGCGCCAACTGGGTGTGCTGATCCGCCAATTCCTGGCGCAACGTAGCGGCCTGCTTGTCCGCCTCAGCTTGGTGGGTGACAGCTTCGTCGTAGCGTTGTTTCACGTCCCGTAGCGCCACAAACTCGTGCTGCAATTCTGCTGCGAGCTTAGCCGCGTCGTCGCGCTGCGCTTCGGCCGCCGCCCTTGTGCGTTGCTCGGCCTGGAGCTGATCCTGAGTGTGCGCCAGTTCCGCGCGTTGTTGCTCGATCTCATTGCCAACGGCGGCGACGCGCTCCATGGCCTTGTCGCCCTGGAGCTTCAACTCCGAGACGGTCGCCAATTCGTTCTGGAGTTCGGCCGCAAGTCGGGCCGCTTCATCGCGTTGCGCCTCGGCAGTAGCACGTGCCGCTTGCTCCGTCTCGACCTGAGCTTCGAGTTTTGCGTGCATTGCCTGCTGCTGCTCGATTTCCTGACGGACGGCAGACTCTCGCTCGCCGGCCTCGAGTTCACGCGCAACGGCTTTATCATGCTGCTGCTTCAGCGTCCGGAGCTCCGTTACTTCGCGCTCCAGTTTGGCGAACGCCTGCGCCGCCTCGTCACGCTGTTGCTCCACGTCCGCTCGGGAAGATTTTTCGTCCTGCAACCGCTGCTCGAGATCCGACGCTCGCGCTCTCTGGTCCTCAAGCTCGTGACGGGCAGCCGCTTCTCGCTCGCTCGCATCCGCCTCGAGGACGGCAGCCTGTTCGCGCTGCTGCATCAGCTCGCGTAGACTAGCCAATTCACCTTGCAGGTCGACCGCCAGTTTGACGGCCTCATCCCGCTCCGCTTCCGCATCTGCCCGCGCCGATCGATGCGCAGCGCCATGTTCTTCGATTTCCGCCAGTCGCCCGCGCAGGTCTTCGAGTTCTTGACGGGCCGCGTCAGGCACACTTGCCTCGCCCCCATCCGACGGTTCCGCCGTGGTCTTTTCACGGAGCGTGACCAACTCGCGTTCAAGACTCTCGACCGTTTCGGTAACGTCCTGCAATCTGGCTTCCGCCACTTCACGGGCGGCCTGGGCGTCGCGCGTCGCGGCCTCTTGACTAGCTGCGAGTTCGCGCTGTTGGTCCGCGTCCTTCTGCGCAGCATCAGCAAGCTCGCGTGCCTCTGCCTCGCGCAGTTCCGCCTGTTCGCAACGCTCAACTGCTACTTCCAGCAGCGCCAGCGACTCACGTTCAATGTCGTCGGCATCGAATTCAACCGCAACGCCGTTTTCAACGCCGTGCGTGTCAGACCAATCCGCGGCATCGCAATCAACGTTGCCCTCCACGGACAACTCGTGATCGTGCGCGCCATCAACCGGTTCCGGAACGGGCGACGTGTCGCCAGGAACAGGTTGCGGCTGATCGAGGAACGAAGTGTCGATGGCGACCCGAGGCGCTTTGCGACGGTAAGACTTCCGCGTGCGCTCAGACGTCTCGACAACGACATCGAGACGTGCCGCCAGCCGCTTGTTTCTTCGGCGCCAGAACAATCCACGCAAAACTTGAGCCCTCAAATTTACGACTGCCAGAGCAACGCTCTCTATTACCTCTGAAATCCTAAATCGGGCTTTAATTTCAGTAAATTGTCGGTGCGCATGGTTAGCAGAATGCTAACACTTCGAGCAGCAGACTCATGGCCAAATAAACGCACACGACAACTGGCATTGCAGTTGACATGCACGCCCGAAATGCTCCGACAAGCCGCGCTACGACTGCTTGGGATACTTCGGTTTGGGACGCTGCTTCGTGGTATTCAGCAGCGGCTGGCCCACATCTTCCCGCCTTAACTGATCGAGGTAGGCAATAATATCGCCGATTTCCTGTGTGCTGAGTTGTATATTCGGCATTGGCGCATGGGGCCTTATAAGGACGCCGGCAATAGCGTCTTTGGTCTGCGACGGTTTATTGGCGATCGCATTGAAGGACGGTACTCCGACCGTGACATCGCTTGATTGGCCCCCCGCGACCAAGTGACAGCCCGTACAAAGCCGCTGCGCGAGCAGTGCTCCGCGTTCTGCATCAGGCTGGGAGCCCGGTTTGTTCTGCGCGCCTGCCGCAGTTGACAGGATCGCCATCGCAAAACCAGCGATGCCGATGACCAGTCTCGTCTTGCTCATATTATTCTTCCGTTGTGTTGCCGGTTTTGATGACGCGTCGACAGCGCAGAAACAGTCTCAGATTAGGGCAGAAATCCGGGAGTGCATCGGTTGGCGGTTCCTCCGTCAACCAGCGCAGGCACTTATCGCTGGAGCCGCAATGCAGGCAGCGCTCCTGTGCTTCGGCATAGGCCGCGCCCTGCCCCAGACGCACCAATCGCAGAGGATCGACATTCAGCCTGCGGATCATGTCATGAGTACGCTTCGCCCGCCGTTCGACGCGACGAAACATGGGCCACCGGCTGCGTTCCTGCGACATTGCTCGTGCTCCGCAGTTATCATCCTCGATCTTGATTTGTCGCCGTTCAACGACCTTGATCTCGATCAACCGACAGAACAGATTGTCCCCATCATTGCGGCACAACGGCGGCGTCATGGTTTGGGCCGTTTTTGGAACCCAGCGCGCATGAAGGCGATGATTTGCCAGATCTCGTCGCGTGAGATCTTGTCCTTAAACGCCGGCATTGCGGTCTGGAACTGACTGCCGCCGTCGGCGATGGCCCAGAGCAGGTATTCGTCGGCCGAAATCGGCCGCTTGATCATGTAGGCGAGCAGCGCCGGTGACGGCAACAACGACTTTGCAGCGTCACCATTGCCCAAGCCGTTCGGGCCGTGACAGCTTGCGCAGTGCTGCTGATAGAGCTGAGCACCTGCCAGTCTGTCATCCGACGAGCCCGCAATCCCCGGACGGGCATTCTGATACTCGTTCGGCACACCGTGATTGACGTATGTCCAATGACGTAACATCCGCACCTGCATGCCGCGCGGCATCCGCCCCGCCCCCCAAAGTTCGCGCTGCATCCAGCGCGGCTGCCAATAGTCAACCTTGCCTTGCCAAGACTGATTGTTCTGCGCCTGCGCGGAACACTGCAGCGATCCACCAGCAACAACGCTCACCACACCAATCAGCAGCCTCAGTGTCCGTTGATACATTTTGCTCTCCTGTGCCGCGATGGCAGTCCAATGTGCAACTAGTCCCGCCTGCATGTTCGATCATTGATCCTCGTCAACTTGTTGCAACGCTCGGCTGCGTTGACGTTCGTTGACCTGGGTCAAACAACTCGACGCCCGCCATCGCATAGGCTCTTCCATGACACAGAAAAACGGAGGCAGTCATGTCGATTAAGCGCATTCTCCTGCCAATCAACGGCCATGACGATGTCGGTGCCGTCGCCGACCTGGCCTTCGCACTGGCAGGCAAAGTTGGTGCAGAGATTGAGATACTGCACCCCCATGTGGCGTACTACGACGCCATCACCAGCGTCAGCGAAGGCGGATCTGCCGAACAAGTCATGCGCGATATCCAACGCGAGAGAGATCGGTTCGAACGCGAGAACGTTGCGGCCGAACAACGCTATACGGCGTTGTCAGAGAAGTACTCCGGCATCACGACAACGTTCGTCGAGATGTCCGGCAGGACCAGCAATATCGTAGCCGATCGCGCCTTTTCCTGCGATCTCGTTGCGATTGGCAATGCGAACGCTTTTGACACGACATTCTGGCGGGACGTCTACGACGGGGCGTTGCTGCACTCGGCGCGGCCATCACTCATTGCTCCGAACGATCCCAGCCTGGAAATGATGGATCGCGACAATCTCGCAAAAGACATCGTCATTGCGTGGAATGGGAGCGCCGAGTCGGCACGCGCCTTCTCGGCTGCGCTGCCATTCTTCGCGACCGCACAGCATGTCCGTCTGCTCACCATCGGCGACAATCCCGAGTCCGCCGCGTCGGCGGACCGCATGAAGGACTTTGCCAGGCTGCACGGCGCCCAAGCCAGCGTGACCGTGCTGAACGTCGAAGGGCAAAGCGTTGCCGATACCATCCTGCAGGAAGCGCGCCACAAGCCCGGGACGCTTCTTGCCATGGGCGCCTACAGCCACGCCCGCTGGCGCGAGAAGATATTTGGCGGCGTGACCGAATACATTCTCCACCATACTCCTGTGCCGGTCCTCATGGCGCATTGACCGAGAAAGTCGTACAGTTGTGACGGATCACGGTGCGGGAGAACGGCGAGACGAATGTCATTCGAGCGACTGAGCGCGACGCATGGCAGTGTGCCACTGCTGTCGATTCCAACGGTTGTCCTGGATACCGAGACGACAGGACTTGATCCCGCCACCGACCGTGTCGTGCAGGTCGGTGCGGTGCGCCTCAAGGGCAATCAGATCGACCGTCATGACACGTTCGACGTCCTGATCAATCCGCAGGTTCCCATTCCCGCATCTTCAACTGCGATCCACGGCATTGGCGAACAGGATGTAGTGGCAGCGGCAGATTTCACAGCGGCCCTCACCAAGTTCGCCGCGTGGACAGGCCCGGCACTCGTCGTCGGCTACGCCATCGGGTTCGATTTGTCAGTCCTTCGCGCTGAGCACGCGCGCAACGGCACGACCTGGCAGGGGCCACGTAGTCTGGACGTCCGCGACCTCATTCAGGTGATCGCGCCCGATCTGCCGCAAGCCAGCCTCGAAGTGGCCGCC
>JBPCWB010000203.1:0-4013 GCA_051009955.1 Hyphomicrobiaceae bacterium
CAGCCCGCCGATCCGGTCGCCGTCGTCCCACATGAACGTATGCAAATCGTACATCGCGCCGAAGTTTCGCAAGGGCATGACTGTAACTTGCGCTTCGGGCAACCCGAAGCTCATCGGCGGTTCCTGAAAAACGAATCCAACCTGAAACAATGGGTTGCGGGATACATCTCGCTGCAGTTCCAGCTCGTGGACAATGTCCTCCAGCGGTACGGCCTGATGGTCGTACGCTTCCATCATGACTTCATTGATCTTCGCCAGCAGCCCATCGAAACTGATATCTTCATCGAGCATGGCCGCAAGCGGCAACGTGTTGATAAAGCAACCCATCACGCGCTCGAGTTGCTCGTCCTGATTGCGATCGCTGAACGGTGTGCCGACAATGATATCCGTTTGTCGTGTATAGCGCTGGTACACGGCCATCAGGCACGCAAGCATCGTAGAGAAGAGTGACAAGCCGCGCTGCCTGCTAAAAGCGCGAATCCGGTCGGTTGTTTCCTGTCCAAAGCTGAAGTAGCGGTCATGACCTTCGAAGGTCTGATACCTGGGACGCGCGAACGACAGCGGCAATTCCAGTACGCCTGAAAATGGCTGCAGCCGTTTCTTCCAGGCCTCACATGATCCCTCGCTGTCTGCAGTGGCCTTCTGTTCGGTTTGCCAAACGACGTAGTCGGCGTACTGCAGCTCCGGCTCGTCGTCGACAACCCTCTCACCGCGGCTTAATCGACGGTAGTTCTCGGCCATCTCCTCGAGGAGAAACCCGATCGCCATGTGATCGACCGCAATGTGATGAACGACGAAGAGAAATACATAGTCTCGGTCGCCTTGCTCGTAGACCCTCGCACGCAGCGGAGGTTCACGATCAATCAAAATAGGTTGGTGAAATTCAGCTTCGAGCATCTGGTCCAACGCCAGTTGCTTGTCGGCTTCGCTCGCGCCGGTGATTGGCACCACATTGAACGGTAGTTCGGGTGTGCCGCTAACGATTTGCAGCAGCTTGCCCTCGCCATTCTCGCAATACCGGGTTCGCAGAATTTCGTGCCTTGCAACAACGGCCAAGAGTGATTGGCGAAGGCGCTCGGGATCCAGATCTCCCTTTATTCGAAATCCGAGTGGTATCGTGTACGCCGTGCCCTCCGGATCCATCTGGTACATGTACCAGAAGGTTGCCTGCGTTGCAGACACCGGGAACTCGTACATTTCTCCTGAGCTTGATTCAGACATCATTCGTTACCGCGCCTCGTTGGCGTGTCCTTCATCTCTCATTGGCTTACTTTGCGATACTCGTTCCGGGACAAGCGTTTGATTGGTTTGGCCGTGGCCACGGCAACATCCGAATTGATATCGGTTTCTTCAGCAAGAATTGACCAAGCGGCAATCGTCGGCTTGTCGAACAAAAGAGAAGTCTTGGGGCTGACTCTCAGCTCTTTCTTCATGTGGCCGGCAAGCTGGGTTAGCAACAGCGAGTGGCCGCCCAACTCAAAGAAATTGTCGTCGATCCCGATGCGATTCAAGCCCAATCCCTTCTTCCAAATCGCGGTGAGTTTTTCTTGGACTTCGGTCTCTGGCGCAGCGTATTCACTCGACAGTTCCCGTTCGTCATCGTCGACTGCTTCAACACCTGCCGATTGTTGTAGACGGTTGGTTTTGTGAAGGACGGCAAAGAAGTCGACCGGCGAGACCAAGACTTGCGAACAAACGGGGTTACCGGCGAGCGTCTCGAGCACCGCTTCACCTTCGTTTGTTGAGATGCCGCCGCTGAAGTCCAAATCGACGCTATCGGGAGCCGCCGGCGTTCCTGCCTCCAACGAGCGAGCGTCCCCTACCTTCATCGCGAATTTGCGGACAGCGATCAGGACGCGGCCCGTTGAGTCGAACACCTTTATGTCGAAGTTTTTCTGGCCGTCGATATCAGTGTCAACTGCTACGACATGACTGAATACGCGTCGTGGCAGGGTGTCGTAAACAGCGATCGCGGCATACGACATCGGAATCAGGAACTCGCCCGGGTGATCACGATGGTGAAGGACAGACTGCAGTCCGGCAATCGCGTTGTCTAACAAGGCCGGGTGTATCGGGTAGCGCGAAAGGTCGTCCTCGTAGCGTTGCGGCAGTTCGAGTTCGGCGAACATCTCGCCATCGCCGGACCAATAGTTCTTCAGACAGTTCCAACGGTCCCCAAAGTTCATGAAAGGCGATACCAGACCGATGCTGGCAATCTCGGGGTGCTCTTTCAGGCGGTGCTGGATTGTTTCGATGTCGACGACATCCGGAGTTGGCAGATGGTCGACTGTGAGACGGCCCTGGACATGCTCTCCCGCCCATTCATCATTCGTCACAGCGCTTGGCGTGCGCGCGCTGAAAATCTCGAAGTCGCCGCGCTCGGGATCAGCACCAAAGCGAACAGCTGCCACCAACCTGTCACCGTCGGCAACCGTCATGGGTGCGAACAGCGACATGTCGTTGATTGTAACGCGCTTGCCTGAAAGATCCCCCGAGCGCGCGGCAAGCGCTGCGTGAACGAGATGGATCAGGGCCGTGCCCGGCACAACGGCCAGCCCGTCTCGCGTGCGATGCTCATTCAGGATCCAGTCCGCGGTACTCAGGCAAACTTCGTATGAGCCGCCACGCATGCGCGGCTCAAAGTCGGCAAACCCGCTGCCGGCCGACTTGCGGCCTGCAGCCAGATCGGCCGCCATTCCGACGTCTTGCCAGATCGGCCAATTGATGGAAACGGCGGGCAGGCCCCGACTTCGCAGGTCACTTGCGTAGGAATCGAGAAAGGCATTGGCGGCCGCGTAGTCGGCCTGGCCCGGAGCGCCGAGGTATGCACTGACCGAGGAGTAAAATACAATGAACTCCAACGGTTCGGCACCGAAAACGTCGACAAGATTCACAGCACCGATGATCTTGGGATTGATGACGGCCGCAGCATCCTCACGGGTTTTGAGCTGAATGAGCTGATCATCCAATGTGCCGGCCGTGTGGAGAATGCCGGCAACCGGGCCACCGGATTCGGTTGCGATTTCGCGGGCATTGTGAAGCGCTTCCGCATCAGTAACATCGGCGATGACAATTGATACGCCTATGCCTGTGGATTCTAGCGCTTCAACGGCCGCGATACGGCGAGCAATGCGAGAATCGGTGCCCTGGTGCGACGGCCAATCCTCGCGGCTCGGGAGTCCGCTGCGCCCGATGAGCGTCACATGCGAACACCCTCGCTTTGCCAGATACTTGGCGGCATCCAGGCCTAGGCCGCCCAAACCGCCGCTGATGACCACGTGCCTGCCGGAGAGTCGATCCTGAATTGGTGGACCGAATGCACTCGGGCTGACCTGCGAGAATGATTCTTCGAACCGTTGACCCTGCCTGTAGCTCAGCACCCGGCATCGGTCATAGCTGTCCAAGTGTGTCCAGGCAGCGCCGCTGACCTCGCCTTCGATATTTTCAAGTATGTCGGCCGCGACCATCTGCGTCGTCGCTGCAACCAGGCCTTCTGCGTGAGTCTCTCCGAGATCCGTATCGATAAAACGCAGGCTGACGGACGGCATTTCCTTTGACACGACCCGCAACATACCGAGCATCGTCGCAGCGATCGAACCAGGCAGTCGTTCACTCGGAATCGTCCGCAGCGCACCGCTGCAAACGACCGCGAGCCTCACGGCCCCGATGTCGATGTCGGCCAGCGCAGACACCGTTTCCCAGAGTGAAAAGAACGATGCCTCAAGGCCGGCGCGATCGAGTGAGAGTGGTTCCAGTCCAGCCGCATGCACCACAACCAGTCCCCGAGGGAAGCGATTCGCCGCGGCCTCAAGCAGCGCTTTGAGACCAGCCGACGCGCCTTCCGTGTCGTGAGCAGTAACCGGATAACCGAGCGTCTCGAGATCGGATACGAGGCGTGACGCTGCAGCACTTTTTCCGAGCACGACCACGCCGGTTTCTTTCGGCGGCGTATCGACTGTCGTCGGCGCCGGCCCAGACTGCCAACTGGTCTGGTAATACCACTGATCAGGAGG
>JBPCWB010000204.1:0-4690 GCA_051009955.1 Hyphomicrobiaceae bacterium
GGACAACGCAAACGCCATCGTCATCGGCAATCACGACATCTCCGGGATTGACGAGTTGTCCGGCACAGACGACGGGTATGTTCACCGAACCCAGGGTCTCCTTGACCGTTCCCTGGGCCCCGATGCATTTGGACCAGACCGGCATTCCCATCGCCTTCAGTTCTTGGACGTCGCGCACGCCAGCATCGATGACCAGTCCGATACCGCCACGCGCCTTCAGTGACGTCGCAATCAAATCACCGAAGTAGCCGGCGTCGGACGGTGACGTCACCGCCAGCACCAGGACGTCACCGGCCTGCACCTGTTCAATGGCAACGTGCAACATCCAGTTGTCACAAGGTGGGGCGAGGATCGTGACCGCAGGTCCGGCGATGGACGCGCCACGATAGATCGGTCGCAAGTACGACGCGAGCAGGCCCTTACGGCCCTGCGCTTCGTGCACTGTGGCCACGCCTGCAGCCCGCAATTTCTCGCACGTCGCTAATGCGGCGCGCTCGATGTTTTGAACAACGATATTTTCCATCATAGTTCATCCAAGCAGACCGGGTAGACCGATTGAAAACCTTCAGCATATTTCGCATTGCGCCCGCCAGATTGGCCACCGGAGTTGCGCCGAAAGTGATTGGCCCGATTCATGGCGACGTTGGTGTAATAGTCCCAGAGGTGGTGCTGGCCTTCCATGCATTCGATGGCCGCTCGTTTCTTGTCCCAGACTTCGGTGATGTCCAAAAAGACGTTGGGAATCCAGCCCATCTGTTCGGTCTGATGTGGTTCGAACAAATAGAGCTGCGGTGCGCCAAGAACTTTCTGTCCGGGATTATGCCCCCAGGCCTGCGCAATCATGCGAACTTCCATCGCAATCTCAGTCGTGTACATGTGATCGGTGTTGTAGGGGTCGTATTTGGAATGGGACATCATGAAGTTTGGTTGGACATCGCGAACGATATCGACCAGGCGGAATTTGGCATCACGATCGAGGTTGAGCGGATAGTCGCCCTGATCGAGAAACTGAATATCGTAAACATCGAGGGCTTGGGCCGCATTCTCCGCTTCTTTGCGACGCGCCGTCTTGACCCGATCGAGCGTCATGCCCTCCTCTTTCCAGAGTTTGGCGCTTTCACCGCGCTCGCCAAACGACAGGCAGGCGACGGTCACCTCGTAGCCAAGCTTCTGGTGCAGCGCGATGGCGCCGCCGCAGCGCCAGACAAAATCAGCAGCATGCGCGCTGATCACAAGCGCCGTCTTCTTGTCGGTCATGTTTACCTTCCTCGTCGCCTCCAACCCGATCGCAAATACAGTATCCCCGACCGCGCCGCCGCTGGCCACTCCAATCCACCTGGCGAACTGAACTGGCTCAAAGCAAAAATCGACGCCGCGTAGAGCGGGCCCGGACGGTACAATGCTGCGCCGCCACCCTGTTCCAGAACTTAGCAACTAACGTCCGCCGACGAGACTAGCTGAAGGATTTTGATGCCGTCTGGTTCTTGCGGATGAAATCCCAGTCATAGGTCACGCCAAGACCCGGGCCTGTCGGCACCGGCACCGTGCCGTCCGACGAAATCGCGTCAAGCTGATCTGAATATCCGCAGCTATAGACTGGAGGCACAGCATTGGGCGTGTCTGGCCCGACCAACGCGAGTTCGTAGTAATTCGTATTTCGGATGGCCGCCATGCAGTGACGGTGCGCCGGCCCGCAGGCGTGAATTTCGACGTCGACGCCGAACGCCTCCGCCACGTGCGCAATCTTCATGACTCCGGTGATGCCGAGGTCGTACTCGGGATCGGCGCGCAGCATGTCGGTACCACCTGCAATTAGAAAATCCGCCTTGGTCTCAAACCCGCGCAGATATTCCGTCTGCAGGATTGGCGTCTTCAAGGCTTCGCGCAACCGCTTGTGGGCAAACGCTGAGACTCCACAGTCGCGCATCGGATCCTCGTACCAGAAATATCCGCCCTCATCGCAGGCTCGCCCGACATAGAGCGCATCGGCGAACGTGCGCAGCTCATTGGCTGGATCGAGCATCAACGTCATCCGATCACCGACCGCATCGGCCACGGCCAGAACATTCGCGGCCTCTTCCTTGACGTCGCCATCGTGCCAACCGTGAACCTTGTAGGCCCTGTAGCCAAGACCGTGGCAATGCTCAGCGAAGTCGACAAAGGCCTGCGGTGAGTCCAAGCCGCCTTTGCGATCGCCGTGATAAGTCGAAGCGTAGGTTCTGAGGCGCTTGCGAAAACCGCCGAGCAGTTGCGAAATGGAGACGCCAAACCGCTTGCCTGCCAGATCCCAGAGCGCGATATCAATCGGGCCGATGCCCATGCCGTCATGCTGACGCAGCTCGCGCTTCATGTCGTTCCAGATTTCCTCACGGGTGTCAGGATCGCGACCGATGAGATTGCCTGCCAACAACAGCGACTGCGCCATCGAGGCCGGAGTGCCGCCCCATTGCACAACGAACTCACCCTGGCCACCATCATCGGATCGGATGACGACGGCATACTTGGTCAGGTCGCTCGTGCCGCCGGGCTGATAGCCCAAATTGTAGATGGCCCGCGCGTTGTCTGCCGAAACGCCAAGATTTTTTGCAGCAAACGTGAATTCAACAATCTCAACTTCGGATATCTTTACCATGCCACCACCCCGGTTCGACTTCGATCATGCACGCCATCGTCTCGACGGACGGTGGATCACAACCCGTGCCTGCGGGGCCTGTCAACGCATGGTCTTCCGAAATACGAACTGGTCAACATTCAAACCGACAGGCTGAGACGGATCCGCCCGTTCGGCATGGCTGCGTAATGCCTCCAAGCCATGTTTGAATTCCTGGTCCGGAAGCCTCGCAATAAAGGAATCGGCCTTCAACGCCACCTTCGCAGCATAGGCCGGCCAATTGGGAGCAACTTCGTCCCATGCCGAGCGTTGCACGGCCAGTGAACAGCCCGCCCCAGCAAAGACATCGCTCAAATAGGACCGGGAGACGAGTTCGCCCGCAATAATCTTTCGGATGCTGGGAAAGAATTCGAGATAGGGGTAGGAGCTGATCTCGTCCGATACGGTATTTCTGATGCAAATGCTGCCGCCGACCCGCAAGACACGCCGGCATTCTTCCGCCGCTCTGACCGGGTCCTTCAAGTGATGCAGGACCATGGACATGAACACGAGATCGATCGATCCGTCAGCTGCGGGGATGGCTTCGCCGGATCCCAAAGCGAACGTCAGACGATCGCTGTTCACTTTCTTGCGTGCCTGGTCCAGCATATTTCTCGACGGATCGACCCCCAGCACGTCGGCGTCAAACAGATCAGCAAGCGCCCTTGAAAACCGAGCCGTTCCGCAACCGAGATCAACAATCGTCGATATCTCGTCCGCAATCAGGTTCTCGGCAAAGAAAACAAGCGCCGATCGTTTGCCGGACTCACTCAGTTCCCGACCGGCATCATAGGTATCTGGAATGGTCGTCCTGTCGTAGTCCAAGTGCAGGTCCACCTTGATCAGCAAAAATCAGTTTGCAGAGACGATAGGAGCATTTCTGCTTGGCGTCGAGATTGTGGTTGAACGGAGGCAGCCCCGCAGATCCAACCTCAGCACAATGATGATCGACGTTATGAACGTTCACTTTGAGCGGATCGACTGCCGTCCCGCCTCTGACACTATTTCGCCCAACCCCAGCAAAATTCTCGACCTAATCCGTTGATAGCGTTGCAGCATCAACAGGGGAGCGTGAGATGCCACACATCCAAGAGAGCCAAGTCGAAGAGATTCTGGAGCAGGCGCGGAAGCGTCAACCCAAGACGATCACCGATTTCATCTCGATCTGTCGGCCGGACGCCAACATCGGATGGCGCCACGAAGTCCTCGAGGCCGGCAAACGGTACTTTATCGAGCGACAGGCGAACGTCGCAAACTAGAGGCGTCATCTCCGCTTCCGGCCCCTGCTGGGGTGCCATGACAGGATATGTCCCGCCGCGCCGGCACAGTCATTGCCGACGCGGCGTTTGTGTGTCCGGGCCGTATTGGCAGCGTGGTACTTGGGGTCGCATTTTGCGTTTGATCACTCGCCGCAGCGCCGATTGATCGAATTTACCAACCAACGTCGCTGTGCCCCCAAGATGAGACCGAACGCCTAACTGGCCATCGCCGTTCGCGCCTTGCTGATCGCCAGCGCCGCATGTGCGGCTTCACGCCCCTTTTCGGCAAAGTGACGCCGAAAAATCCCCGTGTGATGCTCGGTTTCCTGATATTGATGTGGTGTCAACGAGACGGACAGGACCGGCACGCCCGAATCGAGCCCGGCTCGCATCAAACCGTCGACGACTGTCTGAGCCACAAAGTCATGGCGGTAAATGCCGCCGTCGACGACGAAGGCCGCGGCGGTCACTGCCGCGTATCTTCCCGTCATCGCGAGGTCGCGGGCCAAAAGCGGCAACTCGAATGCGCCGGGAACATCAAAGACGTCGACTTGATCACGAGGAATTAGTCCGCAAAAGCCCTCCAGTGCGCAGGCAACGATGTCGGCGTGCCAATTGGCTTTGACGAATGCATAGTGGGGTTGTGTCACGATGATCTCCCTTCGGTAACAGACACGTCACCCCCAAGGCGATCACCGCACGAAAGACCCGGCGCGCGCGACGGACCTCTGCGCGTTCTCTTCCATCCGGACTATGACCGTCGGCTCAGGAGTTCCACCTG
>JBPCWB010000205.1:0-6756 GCA_051009955.1 Hyphomicrobiaceae bacterium
GCGAGATTTGTCGCTGGGTCCATGCCAAGCTGCCGAAGTGGGTCGGGCGCGGCGCTTACATTTACGAGTTCCCGGTCGAGGCCTTCACCGCCACAACCGACCGCGGAAAGATCAGGACCTACTGCACAGATGTGACGTAGTAAGACCGACGCACGAGCCGGGCAAAACCGCCGGCGCAGCGTATCGGCGCATGGTGGGCGGTACTGGGATTGAACCAGTGACCCCTACGATGTCAACGTAGTGCTCTACCGCTGAGCTAACCGCCCGTCGCCGGAATTTGCGAAGACCGCCTGAATACTCAGAACGGTGCCGGCTTGCAAGTCTTTCGTGCGGCTTGCGACAGCGATGCGCTCAGCCCTCTGCGAGCAGCTGGTCGACTTCGTTGACGAGATCGCGCAGGTGGAACGGCTTCGACAGAACGCGGGCGTCCTTCGGGGCGTCATTCTCGTTGTTCAGTGTCACCGCAGCAAAGCCGGTGATGAACATGATTTTGAGCTCAGGGTCGATGTCACCGGCGCGGCGGGCGAGTTCGATCCCATCCATCTGCGGCATCACGATATCGGTGAGCAAGAGCGTGAAACGGTCCTCCTGCAAGCGCTCGAAGGCCTCGCGACCGTCGCAGCAGCAGAACACAACATAGCCGGCGCGGGTCAACGCGCGCTCAAGGAAGCCACGTAGGGACTCATCGTCCTCAGCCAGGAGAATACGTCTGCTAGTTTGCCGAGAGGGTTCCGCGGTCATCGCCTGATTACCTAAGTTTACTTGCCTTGATCGAGCCACTCATGCACTGCTCAAGTTTAACGTGTCGTGAACCTGCGTTCCGATTCTGACGCCATTTTGGTAAATGACAGGTGAATATGCCGCCTGTTTGTCAAAATTCATCGCCAACAGATCATTAGACTGGAAGAGCAGCAAGATCTGCGCCACGAAATCCGACCCAACATGAGACGGTTGCCGAGGGATTGGCGGGTGGACAGGTCCGGGCCGCCTTGGCACAGTAACACGATTAAAAAGAGATGACTTAGTAAATGCCTGATCGCGAGCGCGCCTCCATTCTCAATGAACTGACGCCGCCATTCGTGCTGCATCGTCCGCACGAACAGACGGTACCGGTGGTGTTTTGTTCGCCACACTCCGGTCGCGTCTACCCGCGCGCATTTCTCGAAGTTTCCCAACTCGATGCTCAGACGCTGCGCAAGTCCGAAGACTGCTATGTCGATGAACTCTTCGGATCGGTGACCGAATTCGGCGCGCCGCTGCTGGCAGCGGAATTTCCGCGCGCCTACCTTGATGTCAATCGCGAGCCCTATGAACTTGATCCGGAGCTGTTCGACGAGCCTCTACCGGAGTTTGCAAATCCGCAGACCATGCGGGTTGTCGGCGGCCTCGGGACAATTGCACGGATCGTCTCGGACACTGAGGAGATCTATGACTGCAATCTGCCGCTGGCAGCTGCGTTTGAGCGAATCGATCGCCTTTACAAGCCGTTCCATAATGCCCTGAAGCAGCTGATTAATGAGACGCGGGACCGGTTTGGTTATGCCGTGCTCATCGATTGTCACTCAATGCCGTCGTCGTCGACCAACTATCCGGCGTCTGCGCGCCCGGATTTCGTCATTGGTGACCGGTTCGGGACATCCTGCGACGTCCGCGTGACAAGAGCATTGCGTGACATTCTGACAGCTGCCGGCCATCAGGTGCAGTTGAACCGGCCCTACGCCGGTGGCTTCATCACCGAGTATTATGGACAGCCTAAACACTGCGTTCATGCTGTCCAAATCGAGGTCAACCGCGGTCTCTACCTCGACGAGATATCTTTAGAACGCGCGCCTGACTATGCCGGGTTCTGCGAACGCATGACCGAGATATGCTGGCAATTGATCGGGCGCATACCCGCCACGCTTGAGCGCCGCGCCGCTGCCGAATGAGATTTGGCGGGTCCAACCAGACTTGGCGATAGGCAAAAAAAGAGGCCGTTCTTTCGAACGGCCCAAGTCTAGGGAGGAAACGCCCAAGGAGGGCAGCGACATAAGACGCGCTCATGTCGCAACGCACAATTTAGAGTGCGGCGCACAATATTCAACTGCAAAATTTGCATTGCAGCACCGATGATTCAGCGTAGCTCAAGGGTGATCCGGCTCAAACTGCTCTCAAATCGAGCATTTTGCCGATCAAAATCTTCGCGCATGCAGCAAATTCGCTGTTGAGAAGCAATCGCCCGACCATCGCTGCAGGACCTGTGCCAGTTCCGATGCTGGATTTGCGGGACAAACGCGCCGGAAGTCCGGTCGGGGCTGGCAATGTGGAGATCGGGACCTGAACAAAAAATAGGCCGCTGCTAATGCGAACGGCCCAAGTCTAGGGAGGAAACGCCCGGGAAGGGCGACGAGCCGTCGACTGACGGTACTCGTATTGGGAATATGGGGATGATTCGAGCTTCGCAACAAGGTTCCGTGGCGACACTTTGTCAAGTCTCTGACGATCTGTAGTAGAATTGCATCGCCTTCGGGGATAACGCGTGCAAAACAGCTACACAGGTCTTCCTTTCCGAACAAGAGGACACAGGGCGACGATGAGCGAAACTGACGACGCGGCTGTTGATCAAGAATTCGTGGAGATTTTACATCAGTCGGCTGATGAATCGGCGAGCGCGATACTGCCTTACTTCCGCACGAATACCGAAATCGTGAACAAGAGTTCCAGCGATTTTGATCCGGTCACGGCGGCGGACCGGGCGGCGGAGCAGGCCATTCGCGATGTCATTGCCAGCCGATTTCCAGGGCACGGCATTGTCGGCGAGGAATTCGGCGTTGTGCAAGCCGAAGCGCGGTTTCAATGGGTGATTGATCCAATCGATGGCACCAGGGCATTCGTCCAGGGCCTTCCAACGTGGGGAACACTGATCGCAGTTTCGGATTCCGGCAAACCCGTCGCCGGTGTGATGAACCAGCCGTTTACGCGGGAACGATTTTGGAGCGACGGCCGGTCTGCATATTTTCGTCGCGACGGGCAAACCCAACAGCGCATCCGCACACGTGCTGCAAGCCTTGGCTCAGCCCAAATGTGCACGACAGATCCGGCGCTGTTCGCGGCCGGCTACGAGCAAGCCGCATTCCAGGCGTTGCACAGCAGTGTCCGCCACTGTCGCTATGGCACCGATTGCTATGCTTATGCTCTGGTGGCGGCCGGCCACGTCGATATCGTTCTCGAGTCCGGGCTCAACAGCTATGACATTGCGGCGCTGATCCCGATTATTGAACATGCCGGCGGACGCGTCACGAACTGGGCTGGCGGACCGGCCGCCGATGGTGGCAGGATCTTAGCCTCCGGTGATGCTAGGCTGCACAAGGAGGTTGTAGACCTGCTGGCGCGTGCGTCCTGAACTCGAGGGCTTTGCAGCCAAGCGCCGAGCCTACAGGAGCGCCAGAAGTTCGGCACGAACGGCATCGGCAAGATCGTCGCGGTCCAGCGCATAAGCAATATTGGCGGCCAAGAATCCGACCTTTGAGCCGCAATCAAATATTTTGCCATCGAACCGCACAGCGTGGAAGGGCTGCTGCAAGTCGTCCTTCAGGCGGATCATGGAATCGGTCAACTGGACTTCGCCGCCGGCGCCCCGCTCCTGCTTGGCGAGAAGGTCAAAAATCTCAGGCTGCAGGATATACCTCCCGGTAATGTGCAGGTTGGACGGTGCCGTTCCGGGCGGAGGTTTTTCCACCATGCTTGTAATTTTGGAGACTTTCGCGGCCTGGTCGGTCACACCCACAATACCGTAGTGGTGCGTCTGGTCCTCCGGCACTGGAGCGACCGCAATGTGATTGCCGCCATGGGCGCGGTAAGCCTCGATCATGTCAGCAAGGCACGGCGTTCCGGACTGGTGCAGCATGTCCGGCAGCAACAGGGCAAACGGCTCGTTGCCGACAATGTCACGGGCACACCAGACGGCGTGGCCAAGACCCAAGGGGGCCTGCTGGCGGGTAAAACTGGATTGGCCGGCGGCCGGGATGTCATTCTTCAGGTGTTCCAGATCCTGCGTTCTACCACGGCTTTCCAGGGTGTGTTCGAGTTCGAAGACACAATCAAAGTGATCTTCGATGACACCCTTGTTGCGCCCAGTAACGAACACGAGATGTTCTATGCCGGCTGCCCTCGCCTCGTCGACGACGTGCTGGATGGCCGGTCGGTCGACAACCGTCAACATTTCTTTCGGCATGGCCTTGGTGGCCGGTAAAAACCGGGTCCCGAGACCAGCGACCGGAAAAACAGCCTTTCGGATCGGACCACTGGGTTCAGTCATTAGGTTCCTCTTGCGCTGGACTTCGCGATTCCTCGGCGTCGAGCCATGGCGGCGTTAGTCACGGACGGCATTAACCCGGCGACTTTTATCTCGTCGCGGTCACGAATTGTTAGTGATAGTTGTGGCCGTTTGATCAATAACACTTCCGATAGTGCCATAATGTAGGGCTGGCTGGCGAATAGGCCAAGCGACGGCCGAATAAGAGACGGGAGTTTGCACCATGAGCGTCTTGGTGACGGGCGGGGCCGGATATATTGGCAGCCACATGGCTCACCTCCTTCGCGACAAGGGCGAAGGTGTCGTCGTGGTCGACAATCTGAGTACGGGTTTTCGCCAAAGCGTCCCGCAGGACGCGTTTTTCGCCGAAGGCGACGTTGCAGACCATGCGCTATTGGGCGAACTCATCACCAAGCACAGTGTAAACGCGATCATTCATTTCGCAGGTTCGGTCGTCGTGCCGGACTCGGTCGCCGATCCCCTTGGCTACTATTTGAACAACACAGTCAAATCACGCGCCTTGATCGAGGCCGCCGTGCGGCATGGCGTGTCTCATTTCATCTTCTCATCAACGGCGGCCGTCTACGGTGCGCCGGAGCAAAACCCCGTCAACGAGAAGTCTGCACTGCTGCCGGTCTCACCTTACGGTTCGTCAAAGCTGATGACCGAAATGATGCTGGCGGATACTGCCGTCGCGCATGACTTCAATTTTGTCGCGTTGCGCTACTTCAATGTGGCGGGTGCCGACCCGTCGGGACGTTGTGGTCAGTCCACTCCGCGTGCGACCCATTTGATCAAGGTGGCGTGTGAGACGGCTCTCGGGGCGCGGCCCCATTTGGCGGTATTTGGCCGCGACTATGACACGGCCGATGGCACATGCGTGCGCGATTATATTCACGTCAGCGATCTTGTACGCGCTCATTGGGACGCGCTGAACTATTTGCGCGGGGCAGGCCGCTCAGACGTCTTCAATTGCGGCTATTCAAAGGGCTATTCGGTGCTGGACGTCATCGATGCTGTCAAGCGCGCGTCTGCCGATGACTTCAAAATCGTTGAGGCGGAACGGCGGGCGGGAGATCCGCCGGCCCTTGTGGCTGATTCCACCAAACTGCGCACCACGCTCGGCTGGCAGCCGGAGCTCGACAGTCTCGATACGATCGTTGAGCATGCCTTGGCCTGGGAACACCGGCTCCAATCTCTGCGCGCCACCTGATACCGGCCGTTGCGACAGGTTCAAGCCTGCGCGGGGCCGTACTCTCGCCCCATATCCCGCTACCGTCTAACTTTCGAAGAGGCGGGTCGGCATATATGGACATGACACACCAAGCGCGCCGTGCGGCACGATCGATTTCATTGGCCTGCGTGATGCTGATCATGACGGCGGCCTGCCCTGTCGCGGTCAGAGCAGTTGAGAGTTTTGCGACCTGGCGGGACAAGTTCCGCGACACGGCAATTGCATTCGGAATCCGTCCGGCCGTCTACGATCAGGCCCTTCGCGACGTGACGCCCGACGAGCGCCTGCCAGATCTTGCAATCAGGCGGCCTCCGCAAAAACGACCCCGCGGTCAGGCCGAATTCAGTCGCCCGCCGCAGGCCTATCTCGACAAGCGGTTACTCGCGCGGCTGGCTCAAACCGGGCGACAGATGGCGACGAAGTATCGAAGCGATCTCAATCAAATCGAGCGTGAGCTCGGTGTCTCGGCGTATGCTGTGTTGGCGATCTGGGGGCGGGAAACCGCGTTTGGAGGTTACAAGCTTCCTCACAATGCCATTCGTGTGCTGGCCACCCAGGCCTATATCGGAAGGCGCTCAAGAGTGTTTCGGCGTGAACTCCTCTACGCCCTCAAGCTGATTCAGGACGGAATCGCGACCAAATCCCAACTGCGATCATCCTGGGCCGGCGCCATTGGCCTCACACAGTTCATGCCGTCAGAGTACCAAGATCTCGCCTACGACCTCAATCGCGACGGTCGCAAGGACATCTGGGCCGCGGCCGATGCTCTTGCGAGCGCTGCCAACCAGTTGCGGCAGAAGGGCTGGGAGCGTGGCAAGACGTGGGGCTTCGAAGTCAAGCTTCCAGCGGGCGTGAGTTGCGCCATGGACGGCCCGCACGATGCCCGAAGTATCCGGGCCTGGTCCCAGCTGGGTGTCAAGCGAGCGCGTCGGCGTGCCTTTCCGGAGCGCTACCTGGACGACGTTGCATTCCTGCTGACGCCGGCTGGCGGATTGGGACCGGCATTCCTTGTGCTGGAGAACTTCATGATCTTTAAGCGGTACAATCCGTCGGACCTTTACGCGCTCTTCGTTGGGCATTTGGCCGATCGCATTTCAGGTGGCGGCGATTTCGAAGAGCCATGGCGCAATGTGCGGCAGTTGCGCAGCGGGTCCATTGCCGAGATTCAACGGCATTTGCAAGCCGGCGGCTACGCCATTAGCAAGATCGACGGTAAGATTGGTGCCAA
>JBPCWB010000206.1:0-12160 GCA_051009955.1 Hyphomicrobiaceae bacterium
ATAGCCGAACATCATCGCCCATAGTACGACCGAATAGCGGAAGGGGGCGATCACGGAGATCTCGGTGCCGCGCCAGCATTCAATCAAGGCGTAGTAACCGATAACCACCAGGATCGATGCACAAGCCAGACGAAAGACGGACTGCAGTGACGGAGTGACCCAGTGTTCGGTCAAACCCAACACGCCACCCGCAACCGTCACGACGACAGCGGTGATAAACGTGACAGCCAGCGTCGGCGTTGTCGGAGCGATATAGCGGGTCGACACGTCGCGGGCCGTTACGAACACAACGGCGACAATTGCCGAAACATACCACCAGGAAAAATCTGCCGAACCCGGCCGCACAATCAAGAGCACGCCGAGCAATCCGACCGATGCTGCCATCCAGCGGCGCCAGCCGACGGGTTCTTTCAACAGGATCGCCGCTGCTGCCGTCATCGTCAGCGGCAGCGTCTGGAGAATGGCGGTGACATTGGCGATCGGCAGGCGAAAGAGCGCACTGAGGAATAGGATAACGGCCGCAATTTCCGAGATGTTGCGGATCAGGATCGGCCGCGAGTAAAGCTGCGCAACTTGCGACAGCCCCACCGAATAGGTGACGATCGGTGCCATGAAGAGGCAGGCGAAGACGCCTCGTATGGCGATGATCTCACCTGTCGGAAGTTCGTGCGAAGTCGTTTTGGTGAGGGTGTCATTGAGGCAGAACGCGGCCATCGCCGCCATGATCATTGCAATGCCGCGAAGATTGGCTGCCTTTTGCTCCGCCGGACTGGGTTGAATCGTTTGCTGTGATTGGATCGGCTGATCGTCAGCCACCCGTGACGCTCATGTGGCGCGGCACGGAGGGGCGGTTGGTCGTTCGGTCGATGATGAAATCGTGGCCCTTCGGTTTGCGGCCGATCGCTTCGTCGATTGCGGCGTACAGGGCTTCCGGCCCCGGGCTGGTCCGCAACGGCGTGCGCATGTCGGCAGCATCATTTTGGCCAAGGCACATGTAAAGCGTGCCGGTACACGTCAGCCTGACGCGGTTGCAACTTTCGCAGAAATTGTGCGTCAGCGGTGTGATGAAGCCGAGGCGGCCGCCAGTCTCTTTGATTTCGACATAGCGCGCCGGGCCGCCGGTCTTATAGGGAATGTCTTCCAAGGTCCAGCGTGTCTCCAGATCGGCGCGAACCTTGGATAACGGCAAATACTGGTCCGTTCGATCACCGTCGATGTCGCCCATCGGCATGGTCTCGATCAGGGTCAGATCAAATCCCTGACCGTGCGAGAACCGGATCAAGTCATCGATTTCGTCGTCGTTGACACCTCTGAGGGCGACGGCATTGATTTTCAGCTGCAGGCCGGCCCGCTTTGCAGCTTCCAGTCCGTCCAGAACCTTGTCGAGGCTACCCCAGCGGGTGATTTCCTTGAACTTGTCCGGCTTGAGAGTGTCGATCGAGACGTTGATGCGGCGCACGCCGCAATCAGCGAGTTCACTGGCAAACCGCGATAACTGACTGCCGTTGGTTGTTACGGTCAGTTCCTCAAGTGCTCCGGTGTCAAGATGCCGCGACAGATCCCGGAAGAGCTGCATAATATTGCGTCGAACCAGCGGTTCACCGCCGGTGATCCGAAGTTTGCGAACGCCCTTGTCGACAAACGCCGTGCAGACCCGATCCAGTTCCTCAAGTGTCAGCAGGTCACGTTTCGGAAGGAACGTCATGTTCTCCGACATGCAATAAACGCAGCGAAAATCGCAGCGGTCGGTGACAGACACGCGCAAATACGTGACGTGACGGCCGAAAGGATCAATCATTTCGGACGGACCGATGGTGCTCGGCGATGGTGCGTTCATAGTGCGGGGTTCTCGACTTGCATGCTCTGGCGAACGGCTCTGGACCAGTTATCACCCTTTTAGATTAGCTTGTCGACCGTGTGCTTCAAGCCCGGCTTAGACGAATGGCTGCCTTAGCGGTGGCTTGCGAGCGCCTTCCGCAATTCGTCCCGCGTAAGTTTGGGGTTCTTGGCCAGCAGGCCTGCGGCCGCGACCGAAAGATCCAACGCCTTGGTTCGGGATGATTTTCCATCGGCCGGCGCTGCGAGCACCACACCGTCGCTTTTCGTCGGCGGTTTGGCAGCGTTGTCAGGCTGCGGCACGATGAACAGCCGGTCGGTGAATCGCCGTGCGGCTTCAAATACGATGCGCCAATCCGGGCGGGACGGATGACCATCAGGCCAGACAATTATGCGTGCCGGTGTCCGGGTCGTGAACGCTGCCATGTAGCCGACCGCTGCCGGATCATCGGGTCGTTCCTTGACGATCACCAGGCTGAATCCAACGCCAAGGGTCAGAATATAGTCCGCATCGCTGTTCGAGCCGCCCGTCTTGGCGAACGGCCGAATGTCATTGTCGGTAAAGTCCCAGGCGATAAGATCGCCCTCGCCGTCACGTGCTAATCGGATGGCGATCGAGGGTTTGGTGTAATCGACGCCACTGCCAAGCAGAGCAATGGAGACTCCGCCAGGATCAAGACCGGGTGGCACGACCGGTTCGCTGGCCCAGCCCGCGCGGCACCACATGAGGCACAAGGCAACTGCCAGATAGGCACCACCGTGTTTCAAGTTTGCGCTCCCTGCTCGCCGTTTGGTGCGACGAGTTCGAGGCCCAGTTGTTCGGTAATGAAATCTGCGATGCTCGCAATACCGTCCAGATCGAAGACCGGGACTTCCGAATCTGCAATGTCATAGTCAGCGGCAATCGCCAGGACATGAGCATCTTTTTCGGCCAGCTGGAGTCCGGGCGCCGAAGCCTTGCGTCGTGCTTCGATTTTTGGAATGGGCTGCGATTTGTAACCCTCGACAATGATGAGGTCGCAGGGATCGAGCCGGGCGATGACGTCGGCAAAGTCGAGCTCCGGGCCATTGGGATCTTCTGTCATGATGGCCCAGCGTCTGTTTGAGATGACGGCCACCTGCCGCGCGCCCGCGCGGCGATGGCGGGCGATGTCGGTGTCGTCATCGTCAAGGCGCAGATTGTGATGGGCATGTTTGATTGTCGCAACCGTCTGTCCGCGGCGCGAAAACTCTTCGACCAGCCGCACGGCCAAGGTGGTCTTACCGGAATTCTTCCAGCCCGCGATGCCAATGATCGGGGCCGGCGCATTGAATGGGTATTTCGTCACGGGTATCGCTGCCTTCACCAGCTGACCAGGGCTCAAACAAGTTTGAGAAAGTCTTCGGCCTGTGCCAATTCTTCCGGCGTGTTGGCGTTAAAAAACGGGTCGATGATTTTGCCATTGGCATCGATCATCGGAAAGTCGACGGCAACCGTGCCATGGCGATCCGTCCAGTTTAGCACTTTGCGGACGTTGTTATGAAGGGCTGTTTCGAGATCGTCGGCGAGCTGGACGGGCCAAAGCCCGATGACCGGATGCAGGTGACCGTCGGATTGGGCAATCGCCACTGCAGTCGGCTGAACCTCGGCTGTTTTGCGCAGGCGTGAAACGAGATCGCTGGGTAAGAGCGGAGCATCAGTTGAAACGGTTGCGATCCATCTCGCCGATGGTGTGTTGTCAATGGCCCAACACATGCCGGCTAGCACACCAGCCAGAGGTCCGACAAAACCTTCAACGGTATCCGGGAAAACCGGCAGACCGTATTCGGCGAAGCGTGCCGGGTCACCGTTCGCATTGATTGCCAGTCGGCCGACCTGCGGTGCCACCCGATCAATGATGTGCTGGAGCATCGGTTTGCCGGCAATCCGGTGTAGGCCCTTGTCGCCGCCACCCATCCTCCGCGACAGTCCGCCGGCCAGCAGCACGCCCGTAATGTCTTGAAGGTCGGCACTCATTGGTCGGCGCTCACTCGGCTGCGGCGGTCGTGGTCGCGGCACTGAGGCCAAATGCCTGGGCGAGAAGCTCATAGCTGCGCTCGCGTACAGCAACATCATGGGCCCAGGTCAATATGACCAGTTCGTCAATGTTCAAGGAGTCGGCGAGGTCGCGCAGTTGCACGGCGACTTTGTCGACAGCACCGACCATGTGCGTGCGGCGCAAGTCCTCCATGGCGCGTTCGTCAAGCACCGAAAACGCGTATGGGGGGGCGGCGTCCGGTCGGTCAATCGGTTGTCGGACACCGCGATCGCGCAACAGCCGTGCATAAGCGCGTGGCGTAAACTGGTACTGCGCTTCATCTTCGCTATCGGCGGCCAGCGCCCAAACGCAGACGGACGCGATGGGTTCCGGCAAGCGCGCGCTGGGCCGGAAGACCGAGCGGTAGAGCGAAATCGCCTGCTCTGCACCGGCGCCATCTGTGATGAAATGTGCGAAACAATAGGGCAAGCCTAGCAAGCCTGCGACCTGGGCGCCGTAGTCGGATGTTCCAAGAACCCAAATCTCCGGCGCGGTTTCCGTTTCCGGATGGGCGCGCACACGCCGGAAGGGATGGCCTTCCTGGAGCGGTTCACCGGCCGTCCAGGCCATGAGTTCCTTAACTTGCTGGGGAAACTGTTCGGCGCGGCTTGCTGCATCAGGATTGAGCGCAAACGCTGTTCGACCATCTGACCCGGGAGCCCGGCCGACGCCAAGATCAATGCGACTCGGCGCCAGAGCTTCGAGTGTCTTGAACTGTTCTGCGACTTTGAGGGCGGAGTAGTGCGGAAGCATGACACCGGCACTGCCGATCCGGATTGTTGAAGTCGTTGCCGCAACCGCGGCCATCAGGATCTCCGGGGCCGAGCCGGCGATTGTCTCGTGGTTGTGGTGCTCGGAAACCCAAAACCGGGAATAGCCTAGCCGTTCGCAGAACTGAGCCAGCGCCAGCGACTCGCGAATGGAGTCGGCATGGGAGCGGCCGGTAACGGCGATCGATTGGTCGAGGACGGAGAGCCGGGTCATAGCGCCTGCTGGATCTTGGGGCGATGGAAGTCAGCGTTGGTCGACATTGGCAATATGGGTTGGCACACCAAATTCGCGATTGCAAATCTGCGCCAGCTTAGCGACGCCCTTGCGGATCGTCTCGACAGGAGGATGGGCATAGCAAAGGCGTAGCGCGCGATTGGCGTCTTCGCCCTCGATCGACCATTCCGCGCCCGGGTTGATGGCGATGCCTTCACTCGCGGCAATGCTGGCAAGATTGGCCGTATCGACCTCTTTCGGGAGCTTCACCCACAGATAGATGCCACCCGGCGGCGGATCGAACTCGGCCGCAGTCCCGAAGTTCTCACTCAGGGCCTCGGTCAGGGCGTCGAGCTTGGTTTTCAGCAATTTGTTGAGATCGGTGACATGAGCGTCGAAGTGTTTCGCGCAGTATTCGGCAAGAACCATCTGCTCCAGGGCGCCCGAGCCAGCATCGGTCTTGCATGCTAGAACGCGGCTCATGATCGACCACGGCGCAACCAGGTATCCGACGCGCAATGCCGGTGCGATGGATTTGGAAAACGTGCTAATGAAAATCGTTCGTGCGGAGTCATCCAAAGCATAGATGGCCGGCGGCCGCTGCCCGTCCCAAACAATGTCGGAATAACATTCGTCTTCGAAGATGGGTACGTCGTATTGTTTGGCAAGTTCAACCAGCCGATGCCTGCGCTCGAGGCTCATGATGGAGGCGGTGGGATTCTGGATGGTGGGAATCGTGTAGATATACTTCGGCAGCCGACCTTCGCGTTTCAGCCCTTCGAGTGATCCAGCCAGGGCAGTCATGTCCATTCCGTCCTGGTCACCCGGGATGCCAATGGGCTCGACACCAAGTCGACTGAAACGAGTCAGGCAGCCGGCATAGCAGGCCTCTTCGATGATCACCGTGTCGCCGGGTGACAACAGAACCTGATTGACGAGTTCGATGCCTTGCAGCGATCCCGACGTCATTAGGATATCGTCGGCCGAGCATTCGATGCTCGTCTGTCGTGCCAGTTTGGAGGCGAGAAACTCGCGCAGCGGGCGATAACCTTGCGGTCCACTTTGGAGGCTGTAGGTGGCGAGCGTTGTGCCTTCGCGGGATAGGACCGAAGATGCGGCTGCGATCAGGTCGTCGACGGGGATCTTCTCCGGCGCCACATTGCCACCAACAAAGTTGAATTCTGGAAAGCCAGTCCAGCGCGCAGCGGGAGTCGGAAGATCTTGGCGGGCTGCGTTCGCAAAATCGAATGGACGGTCGGACATGGCGCGAAGCTCCAGTAATCGTCAGGAGGGAATAACAGAACCGATGATCAAATCACCGTCGTACGGCAAGCTAGCTCAATCCGTTGAATGCGGGAATCCGCAACGTGATCCCTGGTGCGACTGATGATTGATACCGCCGATGGCTTGCCCTCGCCGCGGACCTATGCTGGATACCGGCATAATTAGGCAATGATCCTCGATAAGGACAATGGCACATGAGTCTCTCTCGCAAACTCGCCCAGCGGGCCGCTGACGGCAATCCCATTCGGATCGGACAGATCGGAGCCGGCAAGTTCGGGACAATGTTCTTGTCGCAAGTCCGCCTGACGCCGGGGATGCACCTGGCCGGATTGGCGGACTTGCTTCCGGACCGTGCGAGGGACCGATTGGTGGGTGTCCAGTGGCCGACGACGCAGATCGACGCTGCGACATTGGAGGATGCACTCAAGACCGGGAAGACCTGCGTCACCGACAACGCGATGGCGCTGGTTGAGCACCCGGACATCGATGTGATCATTGAGGCCACCGGCGATCCGGCCACCGGTATTCGACTTTGCTTGGCGGCGATTGCGCACGGCAAGCATGTGGTCATGGTCAACGTTGAAGCGGACGCGCTCGCCGGGCCGTTGCTGGCGCGCCGGGCTGCCGAGAAAGGTGTGGTGTATTCCCTCGCTTGGGGCGATCAGCCGGCCTTGATCTGCGAGCATGTCGATTGGGCGCGCAGTTGCGGGTTCGAAGTTGTCTCGGCCGGTAAAGGGACCCGGTATCTGCCGGCCTATCATGCCTCGACGCCGGATACGGTGTGGGACATCATCACGCAGTATTTGAACATACAGGATCGCTCACACGTCAATCCGAAGATGTTCAATTCATTCGTGGATGGAACGAAGTCCGGTATCGAGATGACGGCGGTGTGCAACGCGACCGGGCTGGTTCCCCAAACCGACGGACTGAGATTTCCGCCGGCGACACGTTTCGAGCATGCCGAAGTCTGCAAGCCCAAATCTGACGGTGGCGTGCTGGAGAAAGCGGGCGTCACGGAAGTGACCTCATCGGTTTATCGTGACGGGACGGATGTGCCGCATCATCTAGCGATGGGAACGTACGTTGTAATTACGAGCGAGAGTGACTACGCCAAGTCCTGTATGCAGGAGTATAACTGCCTACCGGATTCGACAGGCCGTTACGGTTCGCTTTACCGGCCGACTCATATGATTGGCCTGGAACTTGGTCTTTCGGTCGCTTCGGCTGTTCTTCGGAATGAGCCGACGGGCTCTCCTGTTTGCTTCAATTCCGATGTGGCGGCTACCGCGAAGCGATCTCTGAAGGCCGGCGAGATTCTTGACGGTGAAGGCGGCGCCTGTGTGTGGGGCAAGCAGACGCCGGCGGACCTGTCACTCAAGGCTGGCTATCTGCCGCTCGGTCTGGCACACGATGTCAAATTGAAGCGCGATATTGCGGAAGGTGAGCGCCTCACCTGGACCGACGTCGAGATAAACCTGGACGACGATGCTGTGAAAGTGCGCCGCGAAATGGAAGCCATGTTCGCGCGACCAAATGTAACCTGATAAGTGGAGTTGGAGCGATATGAGGCGACCAGAAGGAGCCGTCGCGGTGGTTACCGGCGGGGCTTCGGGGATCGGGCAGGCGACGGTTGGCTATCTACTGGAGCGGGATTGGCGGGTGGCCGTGCTTGATCTGGACTCGCCGGCGTTGACCGAGTGCCGGCAGTCTTATGCTGGCAACGATCAGGCCCATATCGCAGCTCTTGATGTCACGGACGAGGCATCTGTCAATTCCGCGATCTCAAAAATCGAGAGTGATTTTGGTTCGATCGACGGTGTGGTCAATTGCGCCGGCATCGCTGCCGATCACCACGTTCTCGAGACGCCGGTCGACCTGTTCCGCAAAGTGCTTGATGTCAATGTTGTCGGCACATTCATCGTCGGCAAGGCTGTTGCCGGCCATATGCGCCATCGTGGGCGCGGATCAATCGTCAACATCGCCTCGATTTCGGGCCTGCGCGGATCGAAGGGGCGTTCGGCCTACGGTGCATCCAAAGGCGCTGTCGTGACATTGACCCAGGTTATGGCCAACGATCTCGCCGAATTCGGCATCCGCGTCAACGCCATCGCCCCGGGGCCAATCGAGACGCCGATGGTGAAAGCCCTGCATACCCAGGCCGATCGCAATCTTTACCATCGCTTTGTACCAATGAACCGCTATGCCGAGCCGCGTGAAATTTCGAGCGTGGTGGCGTTCTTGTTGGACGATGCGCAATCCAGCTATGTTACTGCAGAGATCATCGCTGTCGACGGCGGCTTTCGGGGCGCCGGTATTATCGTGAGGGATGAGTGACAATGAAGATTCGATCGGTGGACGTGATCCCGCTGCAAATCCCATTTGAGGACGGCAGCGCGGGAACTGGTCTCATGCCCGTCAAGTGGACGAAGCTCGATATCGCCCTGGTTCGGCTGGAGACGGTGGATGGTGTCGTTGGCTGGGGGGACGGTTTTGCCTACTTCTGTCGCCGCGCCACGGTGGCTGCCATCGAGGACATGGTCGCGCCGCTCGTCATCGGTCGTGAGATCGAGGACATTGCTGCCTTCAATCTGGAAATGCAGCAGCGACTACATCTGAATGGTCGCTATGGCATTACGATGTTCGCCATTTCCGCCATTGATGTCGCTTTGTGGGATATTGCTGCGAAGGAAGCCGGTGTTCCACTTGCCGAATTGATTGGCGGCCGCAAGCGGACAGCGCTCCCGGCCTATGCCAGCCTGGTGCGCTATGCCGATCCGGATCTTGTGAGACGGTTCACTGAGCAGGCCGTGTCCGAGGGGTATCGAACGATCAAGCTGCACGAGATCGCTCTGGAGGCCATCGAAGCCGGACGCGCCGGTGCGGGTGATGACGTGAAGCTTGTCACAGACGTTAACTGCAATTGGTCCTTGCAGAAGACGCATGAACTGATGCCCCACATGAAGCGACTCGATCTCTATTGGGTTGAGGAGCCGGTGTTTCCGCCGGACGATGCAGCGACGTTGGGCGACCTTCAGACTCAGTATGGTGTCGCCATCGCCAGCGGTGAGAATGCTTGCACGTCAGTGGAGTTCCAGCGCACCGCGCCGCGGATCAAATATGTGCAGCCGAGTGTCACAAAAGTCGGCGGAGTCAGCGAGTTCTTGCGGGTTTGCGATGTCGCAGAACAGCATGGTGCCACGGTTATGCCGCATGCACCCTATTTCGGGCCGGGTTACTGGGCCACGATCCAACTGATGGCGGCGCGTGAGAACTGCGAGCAGTTTGAGCACTTTTATGTCCGGCCGGAAGCATATCTGGACGCCGATATCGTGCTGCCGCAGGCGGGCAGCGTGACTGTCTCCTCGCGTCCCGGCATCGGAATTGAGCCCGACCTTGAGGTGCTTGCGCGCTACCGGGTCTAGCCGGCACATTCTGTCCTTATCAGAAAAAAGTTGCTGGGTGTTCCGCGCGGAACAGTCGGCCCAGCCGCTTTGCTGCAATGTCTGATCAACAGCGGCGACGCCGGTCTGTTCTCAGTTCAAGAGAAGCGGCGCGAGGACCTTGCTGCCGATCTCGACACGAATGAGTCTCGAGGTCGCATCTGCGCCACAGCCCCTCGGTAGCCCCCCACCGAGGGGCTCTTTCTTTGTGGCGTGACCCGGGCGCGCGGACATGGCATGTTCGGTGTTACCACACCAATTCCAGCCAAACCGGGCACCATGACGACGATCGATGATCCGCGCCGTTTTCTCACCGACCTCTTCAACGCAGCGATCGAAACGGCGGACCCGTCACATTGTCTGCCGCAATTCTTGCCGAAACCGCCACGCGGGCGGACGATCGTAATCGGAGCCGGCAAGGCCGGTGGTGCCATGGCAAAAGCTGTCGAGGAAAATTATGACGGTGCCATCGAAGGTCTCGTGGTGACGCGCTACGGACACGGCACGGAATGTCGCAAGATCGAGATCGTCGAAGCCGCGCACCCCGTACCTGACGCGCGTGGTCTGGAGGCGGCACGGCGGATTCGTGCCATGGTCGATGGTCTCAGCGAAGACGATCTCGTGCTTTGCTTGATTTCCGGCGGCGGATCGGCCTTGCTGACCATGCCGGGTGAAGGCCGCGGTCCTGATGGCAAGATCGTCCTGACGCTCGATGACAAACAAGCGATCAACAAGGAGCTGCTGTGGTGCGGCGCGCCGATCGATGAGATGAATACCGTGCGCAAGCATCTGTCCGCGATCAAGGGAGGACGGCTGGCGGTTGCGGCCTATCCGGCACAGGTGGTGACGCTGGCGATTTCCGACGTGCCTGGCGACGACCCTGCGGTCATCGCGTCCGGACCAACGGTTGCCGACAGTTCGACGGTTGAAGATGCACGCGCGGTGCTCGCAAAGTATGACATTGCGGTTCCAGCGCATATCAACGCATTTCTCGACCTGCCTGAGGCTGACACGGCCAAGGCGGGCGACCCTCGCCTGGCGCGATCGTCGTTTGAGCTGATTGCGCGACCGCAGGCGTCCCTGGAAGCGGCCGCCGAAATCTGTAACCGTGCTGGCATTCGGCCGATCATTCTCGGCGATGCCATTGAAGGTGAAGCGCGAGATGTAGCGCGAGAGCAAACCGCCTTGGCGCGGTCGCATCTGGAGCAAGGCGACGCGGTCGCCTTGATTTCCGGTGGTGAAACAACCGTAACCGTCACGGGCAATGGTCGCGGCGGACGCAATGCGGAGTTCCTGCTCGCATTCGCGATCGCGACCGACGGGGCTGCCGGCATTCACGCGCTGGCGGGAGATACCGATGGTATCGATGGCAGTGAGGACAATGCTGGTGCCTACACGGGCCCGAACAGTCTATCGCTGGCGCGAGAAAAGGGGCTCGACCCTCAGGCCTTGCTAGAGAACAACGATGGATACGGCTTTTTCGATGCGATCGATGGCTTGATCAAGACCGGACCGACGCTGACCAATGTCAACGATTTCCGTGCCGTCCTTGTTCTTCCAGAATAGTTTCTGAAAAGTCTCGTCACGAGTCTGCCGGCGCCCACTCGACGTCCTCGTCGATCGGAAAGATCGGTCTCGGGAGATGTTGCCATTGGCGCCGATGCAGCACGGGCGAAACGAGACCTTCGGTGTCGATCTCGTAGACTCGGTCGGGCGAGAACCATGGCAGGAAACCGGCCCGGAAATGTCCGCGTGATTTTACCACGACGGTGTGAGCGGACGCGATGTCCAATCCAAACATCTCGAAGAACATCGGGTCGGCGGTCTGGCTGCGGTCCGATATGACAATGACCGTGCAACCGCCGATCTTTAAGGCGGCGCATGGGCCGAGATGAAGTCGCCGTCCGGCCAGCAGACCCAAGCGACCGATGACGTCGCCATCATGCACAGCGAGCACGTCGGCTTCGTAACTCAAAGGGTAATCGTAGGGCGTGCCCGGCTCAGTATTGAAGTCCGCGAGAAACGTGTTGCCGACGCCGGCGGCATGGGCGGCTTTGGCCAACGGGGGATCAAAGAAACTGCCATAAAAGACATTGCTGGCGTTTGCGTCGATCAAGGCCTTCAACAGCTGTGTCGTCCGGCCGGTTCCGCCGCCGCCCGGATTGTCACCGACGTCGGCAAATATGATCGGTTCGCGCGCTGGCTCGAGGGCCAGTTCGACGGCCGTCGCAATGGGAGTGAGGTCACGTTTGAACTTCTGCCGATTGGCCCAACCGGAGGCCGCGATTTCGTTGGCGAGCTTTTTGGCTTCTGCGAGATCATGGCGGGCTGTGACGACAACCGCGATACCGTTGTAGGGCGTGTCGGCATAAACGAAGCCGCCGAAGATCGAGACATTGAGAATGCGCCCGGCTTCCTCGGCTTGGCGCCGCTGCCCCAGATCGATCATTGCGCCGTAGGGGGCCTCGGCGGAAAGCAAGGTCACCGACGGCGGCGTGATCGGTAGCCGTACGAGATGCATTTGGGGGTCGGCATGGCCGGCCAGCATCAGGCGCA